>JANOHH010000753.1:0-9568 GCA_031406395.1 Verrucomicrobiota bacterium
CTCGACATCGCGCCCGACGGAACAACGAGCGTGGTGGTGGCTCGGGATGAACAGGGAAAACCGTTGCGCGGATTGAATGACGTGACGGCCGACGCGGCGGGCAATGTGTATTGGACCGATCCGACGGATTCGGGCGTGAAGCATCCGGTGGGTCGCATTTATCGCGTGACGCCGGCTGGCAGAGTGGAGTTGCTGGCGGACAACCTTGCGTTCCCCAACGGCCTCGAAGTCGATGCCGCCAGCGAGTTTCTCTATGTCGTCGAGTCGCAGACGAAGAAGGTGCTACGCTACGTGTTGCCGCCGGTCGGGCAGCAGCTCGGTGTGAGCGAGTTGTTCTACGATTTTGGCCCCGACAGCAGCGGCGGGGACGGCTTGTGCTTTGATGCCGATGGCAACGCCTGGATTACCGAGTTCAGCAACCAGTCCAGCCGTGGGCGGGTCGTGGTGGTGAGCCCCAAGGGGAAACTGCTCGGCGAAGTGACACCGGCCGCGCGACTGGTGACGAACATCGCTTTCGGAGGCGAGCCGAACGACGAGATCTTCATCAGTACCGGTGGACCGAGTGGAATCTTCCGCGCGAAGGTCGGCGTGAAAGGTTTTCACGGTCATCCGGTGCCGGAGTTGAAGTTGGCCCGCGTGCTCGCACTGGCCCCCATGAACGAACCGATCTCGACCGCTTCTGATCGGCCGCGCTACGCCGAGCTCCGGATCTACCATGCGCTGCCCGGTAAGGCGGAGGGCATCCTCGAGCGCTTCCGCGAGCCCATGACCGCGCTCAAGCAACGGCACGGACTGAACCCCCTCGGCTGCTGGGTGAGTCTCGACCAGAACGCAACCAACGCTGTAGTGATCGAACTCCTCGCTCCGCCGAGCGAAGCGGCTGCGACGGTCGCGTGGAAAGCCTTGACCGCCGATCCCGAGTTCGGTCCCGCCTATGCCGCGAGTGAGGCGAAACATGGCAAGACTTACTCGAAGATTGAGACGTTGAAACTCACCGCGCCCGCCGACGCGTGGAAACTCGGCAACAACGGCCAACGTCCGTCGCGCACCTTTGACCTCCGACTCTACGCTCGGGTTCCTGGCAAAGAAACCGCCTTTCGCGACCGCTGGCGTGACCACGCGATCCGCATCTACGAACGACACAGCATGGACAACCTCGGTTGGTGGGAGGCGACGGACGCTGGGCACGCGGGCGTGATGGTTACGCTATTCGCACACGAAAATCTCGACGGCATCACGGCCACCATCGCCAAGTTCCACAAGGATGCCGAATGGATCCGCATCGAGAAGGAGACCGAAGTCGGCGGCAAACTCCGTTCCGGCGTCACCGCCTACAAGCTCACACCGACGGACTTTTCAGTGCTCAAATAGGATCCGCATAGGCCCACACCATACCACCATGTCTGACACCTACCATCCCCTCATCGCCATCGTTTATCACTCCGGGAGCGGACACACCGCTGAGATGGCCCACGCCGTCGCCCGCGGGGCCGCTGCCGTCCCCGGAGCCAGCGTCAAGGAGTTCGCCCTTCAAGACGGCGATTTCAACGCAGGCCGCTGGAGCAACGAGGCCCTGCTCGGCGAACTGGATGCCGCCGACGCCATCATCCTCGGGTCGCCCACCTACATGGGCTGTGTGTCCGGCCAGACGAAGTCCTTCATGGACGCCACCAGCAGCCGCTACCTCCAGCGGCGGTGGGTGGACAAACTCGCCGCCGCCTTCACCGTCTCCGGCACGCCGGCGGGCGACAAAATGAACACGCTCTTCACCTGCGCCACCTTCGCGATGCAGCACGGCATGATCTGGGTGGGTGTGGCGGAGTCACCCGTCACCGGCGAAGGCTACAACCTTCTCGGCTTCTACTTCGGCGCTGCCGGTGTGGCCCTCTTCGAGCCACCGTCGGAAGCTCCAAACGCCGAGGACAAGCGCACCGGTGAAATGCTCGGTCGCCGCGTAGCCGCACTGGCGCTGCGGTTGAGTCATCAGCCGCAAGTCTGACGAGCCATGAGCACTCGAATTGCCGCATCTTCCTGCTCCCTTGTTCTAGTCGCAAGCAGGAGGTTCCACGAAGGTAGCTACATGAACCATGCGTGGAGAATGTCTGCCTGCGCCCTGCTCTCGGCTGCTGCCATGTTGCTGGAGCCTGCAGCCTGCGCGGAGGTACCGTTCGATCCGCCCGGCAGGTATTCCACCTCCTGGTTAGGGAATACATACATGAATGCCGACGGGAATAAGAACGTCACAGAGGAACTGGCCGATCTTTGTCTGAGCCCGAATGGGAAGATCTTCACCGCCGGCTATGCTGAAACGTGGGGCGGTGGTGCGGAATACAAGTCGGAAGACGGTGGGTTTATCGCCCGCTACGATCGGTTTGAATCGGGCTTCGGCGACCCGGTCAAGTGTGTGGCGGCTGACACGAATTATGTTTTCTGGGGAACTCCGGGCAAAGGCATTCTGCGGTCTGCCCACGGCGGCGGCGGCCATGGTTCATACACCACCTTTCTGGCCGGGAAGATCTTCACCGGCCTGTTTATCAAAAGCGGAAAACTCTACGTCAGCAATTTCTCCGAAGGGAAAGTTCAAGTGTTCGACATTGCCACGATGACCGAGGAACGGAGCTGGCCTTGCCTCATGCCCACGCGGCAGACGGTTGATCATGCCGGGAATGTCTGGGTGATCCGCTGGGATGCCGCCAGCACCCAAAAGCCCCAGGAAGGCTCGATTTGGTGGGGCGACAAAGTGGTGTCATTTTCTGCCAGCGGCATGCCGGGACCGGAGATCTCCGATTTCGAGAAACCTTTGGCGCTGGCGGTAAATAAAAGCGGCCAACTGCTGGTCGGCGGGTTGAATGAGCACTCGCAGATTTGGATTTACAGCCTTGCCGGAACGCCCGCCAAGATCGGGACGTTTGGCGCGCAAGGGGGAATATTCTCCGGCACGACGGGCGCATTCACCAGTTCCGCCAAGTTGCACTGGATCAAAGCCATCGCGGTGGATGCCAGCGGTGATATTTATACCGGCTGCACGTATGGAACTTTCTGGGGCAACTGTATTGAAAAGTGGAGACCGTCAGGGGATCTGCAATGGCGGCTGTTTGCCGGGACTTCGCTGGATAGCGCCGGCTTGGACCCGGACAACGATGCCGAGGTGTATTCCAAGTACCACCATTACTCGCTGGATTATTCCAAGACCGCTCCGGGGACGGAGTGGTCGTTGAAAGGTTTCACCGTCAACCGGTTCAAATATCCCAACGATCCCCGGATCGATCAAAACTCCGATGTGGGTTCGCGGGCATTAGGGGCCGGGGCGTGGCGGATCGGCGGTCAACTCTTCGTTGGGCGTAGCAGTCAGGAAGGCTATCGGTTGGAATTATACCGTCAGGAAACGACCACCGATGGCGAAGTGTTGGTGCCGTCATTTCGCATGGGAGTCGGTGGCGACAAGAGTAACCAATTCTACAACCCCCAAACCAAAACGTGGACCCACAAGCCCAAGAAAGACGGCATCTACAACTGCTATTTTAACATTGCGAAGAATGGCGACTTGTTCACGATCGGTGATCCGCAAACCATCATCCAATATAAGTACGGCGGATTAGACACGAACCGCAACCCCATCTGGGATGCCGCGAACGCGACGGCTTCGCTCGTTTCCGAGTTCAAGCCCGCGCGCCGGCTGGTTTACGACTCCGACGCCGATGTAATGTATATGGCGGGCGATGTGAAGAATGAAAACTGGGGATCTTTCCTGCGGGTAAAGAAATTTCCCAAGTGGTCCACGGGAAATCGCACCTCCAGCTACACGGTCAATTTGCCCTACGAAGATGCCGAGTATGCCGGGAGCAGTAACTATGGCGGTGGTCAGCCAGCGGCGTTCTCGGTGGCGGGCGATTATTTTTTTATTCTCTACGGAGTGGGCCATGTGCGCATTTTGAAAAAAACCGACGGGAGCCTGGTTGGCACGTTACGGCAAAACATCAACGGCTGGAAAGGCAGCGATGGCCAGGTGGACGCGTCCTACGGGATGACCGCCACCCAACGGAAAAATGGCGAGTATGTAATCCTCTTCGAAAATGCCGCCTGGGCCAATATCATGATGACCCGCTGGTGTCCGAGCGGCACTTGCGCGTCTGCGCCGACGGGTCAGCTGGCGGCGCCCGGCAAAGCCGAATCACCGCCCGGTTTCGAGGCACTCTTCTCTGCCGCGGCGTTGAAACAGTGGCGGCAATGCGGGCCCGGGCGGTTCAGCGTGACCAACGGCGTGGCGACTGGCGAAGGTGGCATGGGACTCTGGTGGTATGCCGGCCGACCGTTCACGAATTTCGTTCTGCGCGGTGAGTTTGTGCAGGAACAGGACATCGCCGATTCGGGCGTGTTCCTGCGCTTTCCCGATCCGGGTCAAGATCCCTGGGTGGCGGTGAACCAAGGTCATGAGATGGAGATTGGCGATCCGGCGCCCGACGATCCCACCTGGCGGACTGGCTCGATTTATCCTTTCGCCGCCTCGTCCAAAGCCAACACCAAACCGCTGGGCCAGTGGAACCAGTTTGAAATTACCTGCGCCGGGCAGGAATATGCCGTGCGCATCAACGATGAGATCGTGACCCGCTGGTCCGACCCGAAGGCGCGCACGGCTCGCGGCTTCATCGGGCTCCAAAACTATAACGACAACAAAACCGTCCGGCTTCGAAATCTCCAGATCAAAGAACTGCCCTGATTCGTTAACCATCAAAACAAAAACATCATGAACCAAGAAAACATCACCACGCGTCGTCACTTCCTCAAAGACTCCGCTCTCGCCGGAGTGGCCATTGGCTTGGCCCCGGGCTTATTGGCGGCGGACTCTGCGTCCGCACCGACCGGCAAAATCAAGGTCGGCCTCATCGGTTGCGGCAGCGTCTCGGGCGCTTATCTGCCCAATCTCACCAGCAAGAACTATATCGAGGTCGTCAGCGTTTGCGACATCCGGCCCGAGCGCGCCAAGAAGCGCGCGGAGGAGTTCAAGGTGCCGAATATTTACCCGAACATTGATGAGATGCTGGCGGGCGCGAAGTTCGACCTGCTCGTCAATACCACCTCGATGCCGTCGCACTATCCCGTGAACAAGAAAGCGCTCGAAGCCCGGCGCAACGTCTGGTCCGAGAAACCAATGGCGTTGGAAGTCCGCCTGGCGCGGGAGTTACTGGATCTCGCCAACAAAAACGGAGTCCGGATTTGGGCCGCGCCGACGTGCGTGACCAGTCCGCAATTCAAGTTCATGGCGGAAATGATGGCCAGCGGCAAGATCGGCAAGGTGACCGCCGCTCACGGCACCTATGGGCACAACGGGCCCGGGTGGTCCGGCTGGTTCTACGAGAAGGGCGGCGGCAGTCTCTATGATCTGGGCGTTTACAACGTGACCACCTTTACCGGTCTCCTCGGTCCGGTAAAGGAAGTAGTGGGCATGACGACAATTCTAAATGCGACGCGCAAGGTGGAGGACAAGGGTGAAGTCAAAGTCGAGGCCGACGAAAACACGATGCTGATCATGAATCACGGGAACGGCGTGCTGTCGCACGTGCAGACGGCGTTCGTTTATTTCGATGGTTATCGGTTGCCGGGTCGCGAGCGGAAGCTCTACACCATCGACGTGATGGCGACCAAGGGCGCCATGCACCTGCAAGGCTGGGATTGGGGTCCGAGCGGGGTGGATGTGGCTTTCCATGATGAAGTGGTATTGGAGACCTATGCCAAAGAACCCGGCAAATACGATTGGGTCGGCGGCGCGAGCTACGTGGCGGAGTGCCTGTTGACCGGCAAGCCCAGCCTCATCACCGCAGAGCATGGTCTCCACGTACTCGAAGTCATGAACGCCTGCCATGAATCCCAGCGCACCGGTCGGCGGGTGAAGGTCGAGTCCACCTTCCCTTGGCCCATCATCAAAGCGTAGTTGTGGGCTAGGCCTATGAACTTGTCACTAGCCTGGCTTGGGTTGGCCGGTGGGCTTCCGCTGGCGGCTGGCGTCCAATCGACCGGCTGGCAGTCGGTCCTCAGGCGTGAGCCGCAGGGTCGCTGCTGGCTTGCGGACATGATCGGGAGCGGCAACGCCGCCGCCCCGCACACTCGGCAGGCGGCGGCAGTGCACCTTCGTTTGCTGAACAGAAGCGGGCAGGGCCGCAGTAAGCAGGTGGAAACGTTCAAATTTTCCGGCGAAACGTCCTAGCCAACGGATGCGCGGCGCTTTCATGCTATCGTCCATGATTCAACTTTCCCGAGCGTTCGGCTGGGTGCTGCTTCTGGCTCTGGCGGGGAACACCGCCCTGACCCAATCGGCCGACTGGACCGAAGTGATCTGGCGCGAGCCGCAAGTGCGCTATCTGCTCGCCGACATGACCGGCAGCGGCAAAACCGACCTCTATCGCAAATATGCCACCGAGGAACGCGATCCCGATTCGCGCGAAGCCATCCGGCTTTGGGACGCGGGCGTGCGCGTAGTAAACATGGCGGACTTTGAGCGCAAGTGGGTCACGAACCAGTTTGGCCAGGACGGCCGCGTCTTCCGCGTGGTCCAGCGCGGCACGGATCGCACCATCCTCGGAAACGAAGTAGTGTTGTCGAACGACGGCACGTTTCAGCAGGGACCAATGCGACTCGGGCTGCTCGACTTGACGCTCGGCGCATCACCGAAGACTTACGCGGCGAAGGCGAAAGGTGACGCGGCCGCGGCTGAGGCTTTGCGACGTTTCCACGACGGCGGCCGGGTGATCAACCCGCACCTCTTCACCCGCAGCGGCACCGATGCCGCGCCAGCCTTTGTCTTCAAAGACTCCGGTAAATCGGCTGACCCCGTGTTCATTCGCGTGAATTCCGATGTGCCTTATCCCGAAGTGAACGTCCGCTATTTCCTCGCGGACATGCTGCTGGGGGGATCGCGCGATTTCTATCACCGCACCGCCGAAACCGCGCACGAGATGGGGTGTCAGGAAGCCGTGGCGCGCTACGACGCGGGCGTGAAAGTCACGAATCTCGACCAGTTCGAGCGCAAAAAAGTGGACGGCAAAGTTCTGATCACCCGTAAAGGCAGCAACGAACGCATCAGTGGCAACGCAATCAAACTCAATAGCGATCTCCCATGATCATTAGCACTCATCGCATAAATGGCGAAGGGAGCGCGGCGTTCACGCCGCTGCATCTTTCGATTGCCAAAGTCGACCCAAAATCAACTGCTTCGCCGGCGTTGAAGCGGGCTGAAGCCCGCGCCCCGGTTATTTATGAGATGGCTTCTAAGCAACTCCCCAGTTTGCGCATCGCGTTCCTCAGCCGGGCTTCGACTTCAAGACCGGCGAGGAAGTTCTGCAAATCTCACTGACCAAAGCATAAACCGCCACCATGAAGATCCACAAAGCTCCCTTACCCGCCCGCCTCGCGGTGGCCATCGGCACGATGCTATTTGCCGCCGGCGCGCTTGCGGCGGCGGAAATCCGGTCACCGTTTGAAGCGGCGGCGCACGCCACGGGAAAATCTCCCCACGTCGCAGCGACGAACCAGTTCGTGTTGATCGATACCCTGCTTCGCTACGTCCCGGCCGCGCGCACGGAGGAGAAGTTTCCCGGCCCGGACGATCCGGCGGTTCTGGAATGGCGTGGCAAGTTCAAGGACGGTGCGCTCAATTTTCCCGATGACGGCTTTCGCACGGTGTTCACACCCACCAACGACTCGCACTTCAATGAGTCCCGGCAGTATCGCTCGACGGAGATTCCCGACAGTTGGCTGGCCCCGGTGAACTACTACGACGGCAAGATTCACTATCGTGTCGAGGTCATGGAGAAGCCGAACAACAACATCGTGACCAGCCTGCTCTGCCGGGTGACAACGGAGGAATTTCACGGCACGCACAATGTGTGGTTTGGTCATGGCGTCGTCGCGTTTCGCCAACCAGGCATCTACCACTTCGAGCAGGCGGTGCTGGCCCGGCGGCCGTTCATCCGCGACAGCAAGTTCCGCTTTGACAAGCCGCTGTTCGCCATGCAACTCGCCGTTACCGATCAGCGCGGCGCCATCGTTCATCGCCGGGTCGAGCAGGGAAACAACAAGTTCGAAGGCAGCCCCGACTTGAGCCTCTACCTGCCGCTCAAAGTCCGTTACACCGCCATCGTGGTGGCCCAAGGCGCGGAATTCAAAAAGCCATCGTGGTGGTAAGCGTCGGAGAGAATTTAGGAATACGAATATGAACCAGAAACAATTTTTTATGCGGCCCGCGGCCTTGTTCGCTTTTGCTGCCGTCTCCGTGGCGGCTGCGAACGCTGCCGACCTCACCGGCCACAAACTGCTCGTCACCTCGGTCCGCACCGGCGACACGGAAGTGTTCATCGCGGATCCGGTCACCGGCGACATGGTCAATGTCTCGCGCTCGCCGCAAACGGAAGATCGCTATCCCTGCTGGTCCCCGGACGGACGCCGGATTGCCTTCACTCGCGACGCGGGCCCGGACAACATCAAGCACCTCTGGTTGATGGACGTTGACGGCCAGAACGCCCGCGCGCGCGTCACCACGAAAACGACCAGCTACATGCCGAGCTGGCAGATCACGCCGGATGGGGAGCGCATTGTTTTTGGTCTGCACGGCGCGAAGCCGGAGATGGCCAGCATCCGCCCCGATGGCTCCGATCTCAAGATCTTGGGCGAAGGCCACGACCCCACGCTTTCGCCGGATGGAAAACTCATAACCTACACCGGCCATCCGCCGGAAGGCGGCGTGACGATTTACGTGATGGCCTGGGACGGTGCAAACAAACGGCGCGTGGTGAAAGGGACGAGTCGGATGGGCGCGACCTTTCCCAATTGGTCACCCGACGGCACACAGATTGTTTATTCCTGGCCTGTGGCCGAGGCCCTGGAGCTTTTCGTCATTGGGGCCGACGGCGCCGGGGAGCGCCAGTTGACCCGATTCGGCGGCACCAGTGTCTGCACCCCGTCCGCCTGGTCGCCGGACGGCGTGTGGATTTCCTTCCGGCGCACCGATGAGCGTTATTGGAGCGATCCGGTGCGGATGGAAAAGGTTTATCGCGAAAAGCCGGCGGACAAACGCCCGGTTTGGGTCATTCGTCCGGACGGCAGTGACGCCCGGCTGCTCGAACCGCTGCGCTTTCAAATGGCCATTGATGGCAGCCGTGCCAGTTGGCAGCCTAGGCACTGAAGCGTGAAAATACGTCGAGCAAAGGCAAACCAAGTGAGCTGGTCAGCCGTGACTTCACCGACGGCGTAGCTGTCCGAATCACCCGCAACTAAGCCGCGAAATGTTTACCCCGCCACGAATTCTCCTGCTGGCAATGGCTCTTGCAGCGTCAGCAAAATCGGCCACCGCCGCCACGCCCCTGAACTACACCGTCACCTGGGTTGGTAACTCCTTCTCCGGCGCAAGCAACCGTTGGGTGCAGAACTTTTTCATCCACACCCAGGTCCAACCCGATGGCACGGTGAACACTTGGAGTCACTGGGATGAGGGCGGGAAGAAGTTTGGCGTGTACCAGGACGGCGACGTGATTGGGAACACGAACGTGAACCCGAACAGCCTGGAGACGCGCGACAA
>JANOHH010000760.1:0-1296 GCA_031406395.1 Verrucomicrobiota bacterium
TTTCTTCATGATATTGAATCCCCCGAGAGACGGATACGCCGCCTGGATGACCGCCTATAGCAACCGGATTTTGACGGTTCAAAGACTCTCTGGAGGGGCGTCGACAGAATCTTTTCAAAGCGTTGCGCGAATGCTGCAGGTGCGAACGAGCGCTTCCGGCAAGCCGCGTGAAGGTCTGGATTAGTGAGCTGAACATGATGCGCTGCGATCCCCGGCTTACCCCTTGGCGGTCACGGATTTGGTCCGCGTCACCACTTCGCACTTGCCGCCCTTGGCTTCAATCTTCGTCTTGGCTGAGACACTAAAGGCGCTGGCACACACGACAAGTTTCTTCGTGAGTTCGCCATTGCCCAAAATCTTCACGCCATCGCCGTTGCCGTTGACGAGCCCAAGCTCACGCAGCGCTGCTTCGTTCACCTGTGCCCCATCATCAAAAACGTTAAGCGCCACAATATTCACGGGGATATAGCGGGTGGTGAAACGGGTATTGTTGAAACCACGCTTCGGGATGCGGCGAATGAGCGGCATCTGCCCGCCTTCAAAGCCGATCCGGATGGAACTGCCGGAGCGTGCCGTCTGGCCCTTGCCGCCGCGGCCGGCAGTTTTACCGCGCCCGCTGGATTCACCTTGCCCCAGGCGTTTGCGCCGATGCTTGGCGCCGGGCCGAGGTTTAAGATCGTGTAGTCGCATAAGAAATTAGGTTGCCGCCGGAACTGCCTGAGGTGGAGTCGGAGCTGCCACTTTTTTGATTTCCAAACCCCGGCGGCGGTAAATGTCTTCGCGCGAACGCAGACGGAGCAAACCGTTCAACGTGGCTTTCACCACATTCGCCGCGTTGGAGGAGCCGAGCGATTTGGTAAGCACATCGCGCACGCCTACCGATTCGAGCACCGCGCGCACCGTCTTGCCGGCGATGACCCCGGTTCCGGGGGAGGCGGGACGCAGCAGAATGCGCGCGCCGTCATACTCCGAATAGATTTCGTGCGGAATGGTCGCGTCTTTGAGCGACACGGAGGTCATCTGGCGACGAGCCAGTTCGCCGGCCCGCCGAATGGCATCCGCCACTTCTGCAGCTTTGCCAAGCGCGTAACCGACGCGGCCCTTTTTATCGCCCACGACAACCAACGCACTGAAACTGAAACGGCGACCGCCCTTAACGACCTTCGAGGAACGGTTGATGAAAACCACTTTCTCGACGATTTCTTCGCCTTTGCCGTCAAAATCCATCTGGGGCGCTTCGGACGTAGTCCGCCGGCCACGACCACGACCACCGGCTCCGCCACCGCCGAAGCCACC
>JANOHH010001337.1:0-1336 GCA_031406395.1 Verrucomicrobiota bacterium
CCATGCAACAAGATCACGAGGGTTGCGGGGGTTTGGGCATCGTAGGTTGAGGGGACGTAGAGTTTCACCGGCCTTGGACGCGTGACGCGGTAGAAGGTGGCCGGAATCGGCGACTGGACGGTGAACGGACTCCTGGCGTTCGTGAGCGTTTGCCAGGGGCCGGTCACGATGTCTGCCTTTTGCAGTTGCCCGCCTCCGGCCCAGGTCAGCAGGTTGCGCCCCGAATCCGGCCGGATTGTCAGCGCGGTATCGAATGGAGGCGACAACGCGTAGTAAGCGCCCACAATATTCACGGTGGTGGACGACGCTCCCAGCGTGGCCCCGCCAGTCGGATTGCTCAAAGTCACGCGGAAACTCTTGGTCCCTTCAGCGGCTCTGGCCAGGAGGAGGGGAATGGGGAGGCGCTTCACGGTTTCATTTGCTTGAAAGGTAAGGGTTCCGGAATTCGTCTGGTAATCGGTCCCAGCTTTGGCCGTCAGGTCGCTGGTGGCGTAATCCGCGGTGATGGTCCCCAAGAGGCCATCGTTGCCGCGCAGCACGGTAACAGCAAAGTCGGCCGTCTGCCCCCAGGCATTCGTGTAACCGGTGAATTCAAAGCCCACCCCGGGATCGTTGTCTTGTATGTAAACGGTGGTCGTCGTCGGAGAGCCGAGCACGGCGCCCCCGGTTGGATTCCTCAGCGTCAGGCGGAAAAACTTGGTGGCTTCCTTGATCCCGTCGTTGAGGATGGGGATCGTGACCACCTTGAGCCGCTCGCCCGGCGCAAAGGTGAGCGTGTTGGTCAGCCCGGTGTAATCCAGTCCACTGAGCGCCGAACCGTTGGCGGTGGTTACGTCCACCGCGACGCTGGCGTTCGTGGCGTCCGTTCCCCGCCGCACGCCGATCAACGCCACGCCGGCATCTTCGACCACATCGTACCGGTTCGTCTCGAATTGAAAGCCCGCGTCATTGTCCACCAGCGTGACCGTGGTCGTGTTCTGACTGCCCAACGTGGCGCCGATGGGATTGCTCAGGGTTACGCGGAACGTCTTGTTCGCCTCTTTCAAGCCGTCGTTGAGGATCGGAACGGAGACGAACTTCATCCGCTCCATAGGCGCGAACGCAAGCGTATTGTTCGTGCTGGTGTAATCGAGTCCGTTGGTCCCGGTCAGGTCGCTGGTGGCAAAGTCCACGGTGACGGGGAGCATGCCGTCGTCGCCCCGGACCACGCCGATCAGCACCGCACCGGCATCTTCGGCCACGGAGTAAGTGCTGAATATGAACTGCACGCCCACGTCGTTATTGGTGATGGACACGATGGCGTTCGTGCGCGTGCCCAGCATGGCGTTGGTGGGGT
>JANOHH010000785.1:0-1177 GCA_031406395.1 Verrucomicrobiota bacterium
AAGCTCGGGGTGAAAGTTCCGATTGTTCCCGGCGTCATCGCCATCGTGAGCGCGACGGCCATCAAGAAATTCACCCAGATCTGCGGCGCGAAAATCCCGCCCGGCCTCGGTGCGAAGCTGGATGCCCTCGGCACCGACGACGCTGCGGCGGCGGAGTTCGGCATCGAATACGCCACGAAGCAGTGTGCGGAGTTGCTACGGGCGGGCGTGCCGGGGTTGCATTTCTACACGCTGAACAAAGCGGCTTCGACTGTGCGAGTGTTGAAGCATTTGAAGCTCGCCTGAGACGGTCGTTGCGTCGGGATTGGCGCAGCTCGGCTCACGCCAAGCTGAATTGTGGTCCAGCCAACAACTCGGAGTTGTCCCGCCCCAGCCATTCCGCTAGGGTTCCGCGCAGGGGAATATGAAGGCCAATTGGAAATCACTCGGCACGCTGCTCCCGCTCGCGGTCGCCGGCTTCGGCATTGTGGCGCTGGCGCTTTGGTGGACTTCCCGCTCGGAGTATGGACCGAAGCTGCGCATTCCCGGCACCGATGCCGCACCGGGCGGTGAAACCGGCGGAACGAATCCCGTCTTCGCGGGCAAACTCATTTCCGGTCCCGGTCAACCCAGTGAACTACCCGGCGCGTGGCCGCAATTTCGCGGACCTGATCGTGACGGTATGGCCGCCGACTCCACCGGCCTCGCCCGCGATTGGAAAGCCACCCCGCCGCGTGACTTATGGGGCCTCGATGTAGGTGAGGGTTACGCCGGTGTGGCCGTGCGCAGTGGTCGTGTCTATCTCCTCGATTACGATCGCGACGCCAAGCAAAGCGCGTTGCGTTGCGTCTCGCTCGCGGACGGGAAGGAGCTTTGGCGTTACACCTATCCGCTCACGATCAAGCGCAACCATGGCATGACGCGGACGGTGCCGGTGGTAACGGAGAAATTCGTCGTGGCCCTCGATTCAAAGAACAACGTGTTCTGCCTGGATGCTGCGAGTGGTGAACTCAAATGGAGTGTAAGCCTCGTCCGCGAATATGGCGCGACGGTGCCCGAATGGTATGCCGGCCAATGTCCGCTCTTGGACGGCGACAAAGTCATTCTCGCCCCGGGTGGCAAGAACGCGCTCCTGCTCGCGCTCGACCTCGCCACCGGCAAACCGCTCTGGCAAACGCCCAATCCCCGCGGCTGGAAC
>JANOHH010000840.1:0-2252 GCA_031406395.1 Verrucomicrobiota bacterium
CACTGCTCGCCGCGGTAAGGACCCATTTCTTCTTCGCCGCGTCGCCATCCACGGCCAGCTCGAACAAATCCGGGCACTCAAAAAATCCGCCGATCCGGCTCTGATAGGTCCACTTTTTCAAATCGGGCGAAGTGTAAAACACGATGTCGCGTTTGCCGCCGTCCTCGTTGTAAACGGCCATCACCCATTGCTTCGTCGGCTCGTGCCACAGCAGGCGCGGATCGCGCCCCTGATGTTTCACCACCGGATTGCCTTCGTATTCGGTCCACGTCCGCCCGCGGTCATACGAATAGACGAAGCACTCGCCCCGGCCCGTGCTGGTGAAAGCGGCGACGAGGAGATCATTGTCGCCCTTCTTCCATCCGCTGGTGTTGTCCTTGTCCACCACAGCGCTCCCGGAAAAAACCGCATCGCCTGGCGCGTGCGGGTAGATCGCGATCGGCAATTCTTCCCAATGCACGAGATCGCGGCTCACGGCGTGGCCCCAGTGCATATTGCCCCAGTTCCAACCGTACGGGTTTTGCTGGAAGTAGAGGTGGAATTCGCCCTGTGACCAGACCAGACCATTTGGGTCGTTGTTCCAGCCGCGCCGGGGCGAGAAGTGAAACTGCGCGCGGAGCGGTTCGCGGTAAAGATTCTCGCCGCCTTTCAGCGAGTCCGCCTGCGTCAATTGCTTCAGCACCTGCGAATCCTCCGGTAACTTGTCCACTTGCACCGTGAGCTTGCGGCCCGCCCAACCGGAGATATCCAACGGCGCCCACCAGTCCGGCGCCGCGTCGGCGAGCTCGATCTCAAAATAGCGCAGCGGCTTGCCATCCACGAACACGGTCACGTTGCGTTTGGGCGCGCCGGTCTTGACGGGAAAATTCAGCAACCGCTTCTCGGCGATGATTTCGCGCGTGGCATTCGTCGTCATTCCCGGTGGCTTATTGCTGGTCTGAACAATTTGGTCCACGTTGAGGTGGCCCCAACCGCCCTTCCGTTGGTCCACGATTTCGATGACCGCCTCGCGGCCGATGAATTCGGCCACGTCCCACGACTGGGCTTCGAGTTTTTCGCTGCCGCCGGACTGAGTGTTCGGTCCGGTGGCCGTGCGGACGGTTTTGCCCTCCACTCGCAGATTCATGCACGTCTCCGGCCAGCCGCCGCCGCCGATGAGGAAGCTGAGGAACGGACGCTCGATCTTAAAGGCCGGTGAGGTTAGCGTGCCGGTGGTGTCGTCGCCCTTGAAGAAGGAATTGACGAGCCCCTTGCCTTGGAAGCCGTCCACGTGCATCTGGCCGGGCAGCGTGCCGCGCGCCGGGCCGGGGCCGAAGGCTTCCCCAGTCGCTTTCCAATTACCATAGTTCGGGCCTTCAAAATCCGCGATGAGCAAGTCGTCCGCAGCGTGAAGGCCGGGTGCCGCCAGTGCGATGACGTGGAAGAGGGTGATTTGTAGCAGTGGTTTCATGGTTCGATTTACCTGCAGTGTTGGGTCAAAGTTCATGGAGAATCAATAGTAACGCGGAAGTTTTTCCAGGAAGAGTGAAGAGCGTTCAGTGGCTGGCAGATTACAGACGCGCACTAACTGGCGGTCGAAAGCTGCGCCGGATTGATACCGTAGGACAGGCGTCGCGCCTGTCTCGAACTAAACGAACTCCGCCTCGAGGCGTTGCTTTTCGGTGGGTGGGTTTGCGTCTCCAAAAGGTGCGGCCTTTTGCAAAGGGAGACGGGCGCGACGCCTGTCCTACGCGCCACAGTGGCGGCTCGCTCCGTTTTCAACTACATGGTTCCGGTTAAACATTGCAGTTTCATCGCCATGTAATCGTTTCGCTATTTGTCCACGAGATGCAGCTCCATTGCCGTTCCATTCTTCTTGATGGAGATCGTGCGGCCCACGGGCGCGACGACCGGCTTGCCACCGGAGAGAACCTTGAACTCCGAATCGCCGAGTTCGATATCGAAAACGGCATCCCGGATTCTGACCCCACGGAGAGCAGCGCGCGGCGCGAAGGCCGCCGGCCGTGGGCGGACGAAAATGCGGCCGTCGAATTGCGGGTCAACGCCAAACATTCCGAAGATAAAGAACTGCGCCACGGCCACTCCGTCGATGGTGCATTGCAGGGGCGTATCACGGCGGTAGTCCACGCGGTCGGCATAGATCGAATCGCCCCAATACGGCATCCGACTGCCCCACCAGAGACAGCGCCGCATGAGATCCTCGGCGGCCCGCGGCTGTCCCGCCTGGTAGAGCCGGATGGCGATGTTCGGCG
>JANOHH010001349.1:0-1057 GCA_031406395.1 Verrucomicrobiota bacterium
TGTTCAGGAGGAGCGGCCGTCACACGCAGGACGTTTCTCACCGTGTCCTGCAGCTCACCGACGGCAAAGGGTTTGACCAAGGTGGCCGCGAATTGAAGCCACGGGTTACGGGTCAGTTCGTCTGTGGGCATTCTTCCGGCGGCCATGACGACCGGCAACTCCATGTGGGCCGCCCGGAGCTTTCGGACCAGTTCGACACCAGTCAGTTTTGGCATGTCGTGCTCGGTAATGAGCAGATTGTAGGGCTTGGCCTGCAGCGCCGCCCAACCAATGGCGCCATCTGCCGCGACGTCCACTTCGTAGCAGGGGCCAGCCAATGCCTCCGAGTAGAGCTGGCGAAGATCCGGGTCTTCATCCACCACGAGAATGCTCAGGCGCGGGTGTCGCCCTGGTGCGGCGACTGGTTCTAGGACTTGTAAGGTTGGATTTTCTGCAATCGCACGATCTTCCAGCAGTAGGGCCGCGTCCTCTGCTTCGCGCAAAACCTTTTTCACCGTTCCCAGCAACTGCTCGACGGTATAGGGCTTTACCAGGGTTGCAGCGGGGCGCAGCCAAGGCTGGCGGGCAAATTCCTCCTCGGGCGGGCTTCCTGTGGCCATGATGACCGGCAGAGCCATGTGGGCGGCATTGAGCTTCGCGAGCAACTCAACACCGGTCACCTCGGGCATGCTGTTGTCGGTGATCATCAGATCGTAGGCATGGGCATTGAGCGCCTTCCAACCAATGGCCCCATCCTCGGCGGCGTCCACCTGGTAGCCAGAGAGATTCAGAACTTTCGTGCTGAGGTAACGGATGCATGGGTCGTCCTCCAGCACAAGGATTCGATGCGGCGGATGCGTTCGGGATTGCCGGAGCGCACCGGCCCGCTCGCTTGCGGTTAAGGTTTGGTTGTCTTTTATATTGCGACAACCTAACTCGCAGAACCTCGCGGGCGCTATGGGGTGTTTGGCCCATCCGAGATTTCATGAATTCAGCCGCCGGAGACCTCCCCAGCCAATTTGCGGTACGCCGGGCAAACTAATGCCCATTCTTTTTGGCAACTGACGAATGGCTTTCT
>JANOHH010000879.1:0-2524 GCA_031406395.1 Verrucomicrobiota bacterium
GGAACTGCACGACACCCCATCGCGTCTGGTATGTTTGAATAAAATTCTCACCTCGATCGCCCAGTGGAACAACGGGAACATCCAGTTCTTCCTTCATTATTTCATTGAGCCGGGAAATATTTTCCTGGTCACGAGGTGGAATAAAAAAATCCCAATCCATTGAGAATCGTGGCATGCCGGAAAGACGCATGGCCTGGCCGCCAACCAACAAATAGCGCACCCCAGCAGCATTGAACGCCAGTATCAGATCATTCATTGGAAGGAGAACTTTGCGCCAGACACAAAAGTAACGACCGCTTCCACTCGTTCATTTCCGCGTGAGACGAGAACCGGCGACTCTTGAAGCCAGGCAGCTTCGGTCCTGCGGGCGCGGGAACGACGCGCGGATTTTCCGCCCAGAGCCGGATCTTGGCATTGTAGTCATCGGTGATTTTCATACGCGTCCTGAGCGACTTTGCCAGAGGGTATCCCTGCCCGCCCTGAAAAACAACCGCGCCGTTCATGTTGTCGGAACTCCATGAGAATGTCCCCTTGGTAACTCGATAAGAATGTCCCCATGGGTCGGGTTGCGGTAGCAACCCGGCCATACATGGAGACCATATTAATGAGCGGGAACGAACGGGAGAGATTGAAGATCATGGCCGGGGTGGCCGAAGAGGAAGTGACGCTGATAGCGGCGGCAGGGTTGATGGGTGTGTGCTACCGGCAGAGCAAGCGCATCTGGCGACGGTATCAGGATGAGGGGGACGCTGGCGTGGTGCATCGGTTGCGCGGCCAGGCCAGCGCGCGGCGCAAGCCTTCCGAGTTACAAGAGCAAGTGCTGGCCCTGTGCGACGAGCCGCGCTACGAGGGGTTTGGTCCGACGCTGATGGCCGAGCACCTGTTGAAAGCCAAGCTGGTGGTGGATCACGAGACGTTGCGGCGGTGGCGGATGGCCACAGGCAAACACACGGTACGTCAACGCAAGGCCAAGCACCGGCAATGGCGGGAACGCAAAGCGTGCTTTGGCGAGATGGTGCAGATGGACGGGTCGCACCACGACTGGTTCGTGGGCCGCAGGCCGAAGTGCGTGCTGATGGTGATGGTGGACGATGCGACCAACCGGATGTATTGCCGGTTCTTCGAGGAAGAGACGACGCGCGCGAGTTATGACGTGCTGGAGGGATGGGTCAGGAAGCACGGCCTGCCGGGCAGTTTGTATGTGGATCGGGACAGCATCTATCGGTGCGAAGGGGTGGCAAGTATTGCCGAGCAACTGGCGGGCAAAGAACCACAGACACAGTTCGGACGGGCGATGGAGCAGTTGGGGATCAAGCTGATCCTGGCCCACAGCCCGCAAGCCAAGGGGCGAGTGGAGCGGATGAACGGCACGCTGCAAGACCGGCTGGTCAAAGAGATGCGGCTCTTGGGGATCAAGGACGTTGAAGGCGCGAACCGTTTTTTGGACGGGAAGTATTTGCGGGCGTTCAACCGGAAGTTTGCGCGCAGCGCAGCGCAGCCGCTGGACGCACATCGGAAGAACACGCAGCGGTTGGAGGAAGTGTTGAGTTGGGAGATGGAGCGCGTGGTGCAAGGGGACTGGACGGTGGCGTGTGAGGGCCAGCGTTATCAGTTGGACCGGCGCCACGAGGCATTGAGTTTGGTGCGGCGCAAAGTGAGCGTGCGGACGCAGCGCAGCGGACGGGTGCAACTGGTGTATCGGGGCAAGCTGCTCAAGTGGCGGGGACTGCCCGCTGGCAGCGTCAGAAAGCAGTTGCCGGCAAAGAAGGCCGTGGTGGAGCGGAGCGAGGAAACGAAAAAGGCGGAGAAGACACCGGCGGCGAACCATCCGTGGCGCCGGGACGGAGTGGGATCTGGGCGGAAGTATTGGAACAGGATCAAAGCGCAAGGACGGGCGACGCGGCTTGCCGTGCGGGACTCCGGTCGGCCGTCGCTACGCTCCGGCCTCCCTACGTCCCGCACGGCAAGCCGGAAAACCAGAACAACAAAAACAAACAACCAAGGGGACATTCTCTCATGAGTTCTGATGGGGACATTTCTAAAGAGTTTTGACATTCCTAATTCTACTGGTTCGCGTTCATCTTCGCCTGTATTTGCGTGGTTAAACGGCGTCCGCAATCCGGGCGACGGGTTGATTCAACTCCGCTGCAATTGCACAAGGATTTCACGGCAGTTCAGGACCTTTTCAATGAGATCAACCGGCACGTAATAGTATTGGTTGGATGCTTCAAAGCCGATGCGCGAATCGCGCGACTGGATTTCGTGCAGCCGTCGGGCAAGAGCGATTTCGTCCTTCAATACATTTGCCATTGCGATGCGATGTGGCGCGGCATCATCGACAGTTGCAGCGGATGCCGCAACACGTCGCGCCAACACGAATCGCGTTTGATTGGCCACGCTTTGAAAATGGATGGCCGCTGCCTCCTCCAAAACACAGTCCTCGGTCATAGCCCGACGATGCACGGGGGCCACGTCCGCTGTTTGTGTCGCAACAGTCTTGAGTTCCGCAAGCGTTTGCTGGAAG
>JANOHH010000957.1:0-2524 GCA_031406395.1 Verrucomicrobiota bacterium
CAAAACTCCACGCCCAGGCGAACGTGGTCCAGTTTGGAATGCCGGTGAGTCCGGTCGCGGCGCCGAACGCTTCAGTGGTTTGGAAAAAGACGCGGATGATTTCGCCGAAGCCCAACGTCACGATGGCGAGATAATCTCCCCGCAGCCGCAACGTCGGCACCCCGACGGCCAGACCCGCCAAGGCCGCCAGCAAGCCGCCCAGCACCAGCGCGACGAGGAATAATTGCGGTTGAGCCCAGGGCGGAAAAGTGTTCTGCAAGACCAAGGTAAACTTGGCCGCGGTGTAGCCGCCCACTGCCATGAACCCTGCATGGCCTAGACTGAACTGGCCGGTGTGGCCGTTGATGAGGTTCAGACTGACCGCCAGGATGATGTTGATGCCGATATCAATGGCGATGCCGAGATAGTAGCGGTTGAACTGGGCGGAGAAATACGACACGACCATTGCCATGAGTATGGCCAGGAGCAGAAATCGTTTGGCGCCCGAGTTCATTCGCAATTCACCGAGGATGGGGGATGGAAAAGCCATCGTGCAACCGTCCGCACATTCTCCATAGGGGCTGACGTATGCCACCCAAAACTGCGCCTAGCAAATTGGTGGGTAGGGTCAGCGCGCTGCGCTGACCGCCGGCCCGTGCAGGGCCGGAACCCTTTTCCGCCGCATTCACCCCGTCCGCAGAGGCGTTGCGCCGCTGCACGCGGCGCGGGTCGGCGCAGCGCGCCGACCCTACCCGGTCGGTATGCGTCAGGCCTCTCCTCTCGTTTTTCATACTTTTTCCACCTGCGGTTTGCCGAGCAGTCCCGAAGGACGGAACAGCAGGATCAAAATCAAGATCGCGAAGGCGATGCCGTCACGGTAGTTCGACAGTCCGGGGATGCCCCCGGCGAAGGTTTCTACGATGCCCAGGATCAATCCGCCCAGGGCCGCGCCCGGCAGGTTGCCGATGCCGCCTACCACCGCGGCGACGAACGCCTTGAGGCCGGTTTGCACGCCCATGAGCGGCTCAATGCTGGAGTAATTCATCGCGTACAGGATGCCGCCCGCCGCCACCAGCGCGGAGCCGAGGCCGAACGTGAAGGAGATGATGCGGTTGATGTTCACGCCCATGAGGACGGCGGCTTGTTCGTTAAACGACACGGCGCGCATGGCGGTGCCCACCTTCGTCCTCTGCACGATGAACCGCAGCGCGATCAGCAAAACCAGAGTGGTCACGAGCACGATCACCTGACTGGAGGCGATGACGAGCCCGCCGACATGCCAGGTTGTCGCCGGGATCAGATCGGGAAATTTTCGTGGCGCCGCCCCAAACACGGCCGCGTGCTGGCAGGTGTATTCGATGAACAATGACACCCCGATGGCGGTGATGAGAACGGTCAGCTTGGGGCGGTTGCGAAGCGGGCGGTAGGCAAGGAACTCGATTAACATGCCGATGACGGCGCACACGGCCATGGCCAGCACCAAGACCAGCGTGCCCCCAAAATAGGATTGGGCGGGCAGAAAACGATTCACCAACGGGGCGAAATAATATCCGGCGAACGCGCCGAGCATGAAGACATCACCGTGGGCGAAATTGATGAATCGCAAAACACCATAGACCATCGTGTAACCCAGCGCGATCAGGCCGTAGATCGCGCCGAGGGCAAGGCCGTTGATGAGTTGCTGGAAAACTTCGGTCAGGTGAGTTGATAGTTAAGAGTTGATGGTTGATTGACCGCCGGATCAAGTTCCCTCCAACACGGAGCGGCGCAGGCCACTGAGCATTTTTCCCTGCTCTTCACCCGCGGCGTAGAGACGGTCGAAGTCCGCTTTGGAAATGAACCCTTGCCGCTGGCTAACGAACGATTGCGAAACGACTTCAAACAACGATCCGGTGGCGATTTCCAAGAATCGGGCGTAATCCACGCGCGAATTTCGCGCCGTGCCTTCGGCAATGTTTGACGAGATTGAAACCGCCGCCCGCCGCATCTGATTCGTCAGGCCAAATCGTTCGTCACCCGGAAAGCTGCGAGTGATGGCATAAACCATGTCGGCAAAATCAATCGCCTTGTGCCACGTCTCCAATTTCTCAAAGTTGAACATTTTGGGTTCCTTTCTTTCTCGGCTACCAACCATCAACTCTTAGCTATCAACTCGGCTCACGGCGCCACGGTCTCAAGGTATTTGTATTTGCCTTCCTTGACCTGCAGGATGACGGCAGCTTTGGAAGCGTCCCGGCGTTCGTTGATGGAGATAGTGCCCGTGACGGCAGGGAAATCTTTGGTGGCGGCGAGCGCGTCGCGCAGCTTTTGGCCATCTGTGCTGTCGGCACGTTTGAGGGCGTCGGCCAGAACGAGCACGGAATCATAACCACACGCGGCGAGGGCGTCCGGCGTCTTGCCCTTCCAGCGGAGGCGATAGTTTTGCAGAAATTGTTTGCTCCGATCGCTGCCCACGTCCGGGTGGTAATGCGTCGAGAAGTATTGGCCCTCAACCGCCTCGCCGATGGCAGTGTGGGGCCTGGGCTTCATCCTCGGCCCGATCCTC
>JANOHH010000989.1:0-1897 GCA_031406395.1 Verrucomicrobiota bacterium
GGTCGCGCGACCCGCGCCTGCTCGGGAAGCACCGGCGGGGTGCTGGCCGCGTAACCCACGCGCAGTTCGGTGGCCGGCATGTCGGCCACGAGGTCTTTGAACTCATCCAGTTCGGACAGCCATTTGTTGGTCTGGTCCAAATGCTCGACCGTGGCATCAATGCGGGCAGTGAGCGCCTCGGCATTTTTCGTGGCGACGGCGTCGGCGCGGATGAGTTTGATCTGCTGGTCGAGGCGCTCCTGCTCGGATACCACCAGCGCCAGGTTTTCCGAGGCTTGATCCAGGCGTTGTTGCCGCTTGCGCAAAACCTCCAACCGTTCGAGCCGCGAGCCGAGATAGCGTTGCTTGGTTTCCAGCCCGGCGCTGTTGCCTTTGCTCTTGAGCGTCTCGAGTTCGCCGGTCAAACGCTTGGCCTCGGCTTCGGCCTCCTTGAGAACGTTGGGCAAATCTTCCTGGCGTTCGGATTCGAGGAATTGTTCCAGCGACTCTTCGATACCGAGCAGGCGGAGATAAGTCCACATCAGCTCGTCCAGTTTCCGCAAGCGCGGGTCGGTGCTGGCATCGGCTGCGGCCAGAGGGTTGTCCGCGCCGGCGGTCTCAATGTCGCGGCAGACGGCGGCCAGGCGGTTGTAGCGCTCACGGCGGGAAGCGGAGAGCGAGTCCAGCAACGTGTCACGTCGTTGAACGAACTCGGCGACGCGCTGCATCTCGGCGGCGCGCCGGGCGTTTTCGCCCCGACGATCCACCCAGCGGCGGAAGAACGGCAGATCGGGCAGATAAATCCAACCGAGCGCATACAGCGTCCCGCCGACGATCAAACCAAGCAGGTTGGCGCTGAGGAAGCCCGCGCCGAGTGTGAGCAGGCCCAGCGCCGCGTGATGCGGACTGGGCAGGAACTCGCCTCGGTAGTTGGGTGCTTGCTCTTCCATCGCCGGTTGTTCGGGAGTTTAGTGAATGGCCATTCGGGAGGACACGCAAAACTTGGTTGCGTCCACGCGACGCCACCTTGCGCGGTGCGGTGCCACAAGGCGAATTGAGCCGCATGGGTTCATGCGCGCCGCTGCCATTTCTCGCGACCGGGCAATTCGCCACCGGGCGGCGCGTCGGTTTCCAACCGGTTTAGCAGATCCTGGGTCAGCTCGTTGAACCAGGGCCGCTTGCGCATCACCTCGGGCGGTTCATCGGGACGGGGCAACTGCAACTCCTCCACCAGCCGGCCCGGTTTCGCGGCCATGCGCATTACGCGGTCACCCAGGTAAATCGCCTCTTCCATCGAGTGCGTCACGAGAAACACCGTGCTCTGCTGTTCTTTCCAAAGCTGCACGAGCAGGGCCTGCATCTGCATCCGGATCTTCGGATCCAATGCGCCGAACGGTTCGTCCATCAGCAAGATTTTCGGCTCCAGGATCAGCGTCGCGGCAATGGACACGCGCTGTTGCATCCCGCCCGACAATTCCGACGGATACTTGTCCTCAGCCCCGTCGAGCCCGACTTTCTTCGCCCATTCATGCGCCCGGTCGCGCCGCTCCTTGCCCCCGACACCGCGTAATTTCAGACCGAAGGCGATGTTGTCCGCGACCGTCAGATGCGGCATGAGCGAATACTTCTGGTCCACCATGCCGCGTTCGGCGTCCGGTTTCTCGATGAGCTTTCCGAAAACGTGGGCTTCGCCGGAGGTGGCTGGAAAATGGGGCCGCAGCCCGGCGATGATCCGCAGCACCGTGGATTTACCACAGCCGGACGGGCCGACGATGGCGATGAGTTCGCCCGCGCCCGGTAAATCGTGAATGACGAAGGAAACATCCTGAATGGCCACCTTCGCATTCGGTCCTTCGCCAAACGATTTCGTGACCTTGTTGAAACGAACCACCTCGGGCGGCTTTATCGGCGCGGGAGG
>JANOHH010001175.1:0-4752 GCA_031406395.1 Verrucomicrobiota bacterium
ATCGACAATTTCGGCAGCGGAATTAGCGGGCTGCTACCCTGGGGGTTGAACTACGAGCTCGGCGGCAGGGTATCCGATCGTTACGGCACGCTGCCGCTCAGGGTGGATGACTTGAGCAACCCACTGATTATTGTCACGAATCAATACTACGACCTCGTTGCCAACCAATCGGTGACACAGCTTACTACGAACTACGGCCAGAATTCAGTCCGTGCTCCGTTCGACACGACCTCAGGCCAGGTCGGCGCGCTGACGCTGCGCCAGCCACTATTGAAGAATTTCTGGATCGATTCCACGCGGTTGCAGATTTTTCTGGACAAGCAAAATGTAAGAATCTCCGAGCTCGATGTTCGCTTGCAGATCATAAACACCGTGTCGGAAGTAGAAGCGGCGTACTTCGACCTAATTCATGCCCAAGAAAGCGTGAAGGTGCAACAACAGGCCATGGAACTGGCCGAGCGACTGGTCGCCGAAAACCGGCGCCGGGTCGAAGTCGGCGCGTTGGCTCCACTGGACTCCCGACAAGCGGAATCGCAAGCCGCCTCCAGCCGGGCGGACTTACTACAAGCCCAAAGCGCTCGCGGCACGTTGGAACGCGTCCTTAAGAACCTCTTGAGCGACAACTACAATGAATGGGCGAATGTAACCGTGCAGCCCACGGACGCGCTGCTGGCCATCCCCCAGCAGTTCAACCTCCAGGATAGTTGGCGCACAGGTTTGGCCCTGCGACCGGATCTATTGCAAGCAAAACTAAACGTGGAAAAGCAGGGTTACGTAGTGCGTTACCAGAAGAACCAGTTGTATCCGCAGTTGGATCTAGTGGGCTCCTACGGCTACAGCGCTTCAGCCGCGGAATTCAGCGGGGCCTTCAGCCAATTCAGCAGCGCCGACAATCCCTTCTATTCAGTGGGCGCGCAGCTGACGATTCCATTGGGTAACACCGGGGCACGGAATAGTTACAAGTCGGCCAAGGTGACCAAGGAACAAATTGCCCTGCAGTTGAAACAACTCCAACAAGCGACGTTGATCAAAATCGAAAATGCCATGGCCGTGGCGGAAACGAGTTTTCAACGGGTTGCAGCCACCCGCGAGGCACGGCTGTATTCCGAAGCCGCCCTCGAAGCGGAACAGACCAAGCTCGAAAAAGGCAAGAGCACCACCTTCGTCGTGCTGCAATTGCAAAAAGACCTCACCACCGCCCGTTCGTCCGAGATTCGAGCGCTGGCCGATTACAACATTGCCCTTGCCCGCTTGGCACAAAACGAAGGCAGCACCCTCGATCGGCGCCAGATCAGCATGCAAGTGAGCCAGTGAAGCCCGGTCGTACTGCGCACTTCATGACGGTGCGTTTCGAGATGCCAAATTCCACGTGCGGATTTACTCCGGTGTAGCGCTCCACTTGCGCCCGCAGTTCAGAAGCTGCCGCCGCAGACTTTGCGCTCCCCGCTAATTCGGTTTCGGCAGGAACCACGCCGAGTCGCCCACAAGCTCTCGGGCCATGTCGGAAAGGTCGACGGCTTTGACCGGCCGGTATTTGCCCGTGGCCTCCGCCAGCGCAACCTTCGCGGTCGTGAACGCGGCCGCTTTGGCTTCGTAGATCCGATCTTTACGATTCGCCACCAGTTCGCCCGTGACGACGATCTCCGCGCCGGGAACGACCGGCTGCAAATAGCGCACGGTCAATTCGGCGCAGTAGGCGAATTTGCGGGTCGGCACGGCGCAAGCCCAAACCATGATTTCATCCAGCACGGTAGCCATGATGCCGCCGTGGACCACCCCTTTGAAACCGATATGTTCCGCCCGCGGAACGAAGCGGGTTTGAACCATCCGCCCATCGGTTTCAAACCGCAGTTTCAGACCGAACGCATTGGATTCGCCGCAAACAAAACAGGAATGGGTGTGCGGCAGAGGCTTCATGAGGTTGGAGCAACCGGATTATTTCTGCGCCGCCACGCCGATCTTTTTCAAAAACGGCTCGATGGAACGCGGCCGGCCCAGGAACTTCTCGATGGAGATATTCACGTCTCGCGAATTGCCTTTCGAATAGATCTCTTCGCGCAGCCGCCGGCCCACCTGCTGGTCGTAATAACCGTCCGGCGCCTGCTCGAACACCGTCGCCATGTCCGCCGCGATGGCGTCCGCCCAGGCATAACCATAATAACCCGCGTCGTAACCGGTGAAGTGTCCAAGATAAGCGATCAGGGCCGTGTCCTGCGGCGCCGGCAGGAAGGTCTGACTCAACGTCGCATTCGCCAGCGGGATCGCATTCGTGACGTTGGCCGCGGTAATCTGCGTATGCAGGTAGAGATCCATCAGGCCAAAGGAAAGCTGTCGGCGGTAATGAGAACCGTAAGTCGCGTATTTCGCAGCTTTGAGCTGGTCGAGAATTTCCGGCGGAATTTTTTTGCTCGGATCACGATAGTCCGCCGCAAAACTGTCGAGCACTTTCTTGTCCCACGTCCAGTTCTCCAGCATCTGCGACGGCGCTTCCACAAAATCCCCCGGCACGCTGGAGCCGGCGAAACGCGTAAACTCCGCGCGCGTAAGGATCGCGTGCATGGCATGACCGAACTCGTGAAACATCGTCTCCACGGAATCATGATCGAGCAGCGAAGGTTTATCGCCGGATGGCGGCGGGAAGTTGCAGACGAGGGAAACGACCGGGCGCTGATAGTTGCCGTCCGCGAGCCGCTTGCCGTCAATGATCGGGAACATGGCGAAGTGGTGGAATTTCCCCTCGCGCGGAAAGAGGTCGAGGTAGAAAAAGCCCAGCGGCTCGGCGGTTTGCGTGTCGGTCACTGCCCAGAGTTGCAGGCCATCCACCCACTGATAGGGCGGAACCAGCTGTTTGAAGGTAACCCCAAAGATGCGCTGGTAGATGGCGAACATCCCGTCCAACACGCGTTGCATGGGAAAGAAGACGCGCAACTGTTCGCCATCGACGTTGTATTTCGTCTTTTTCAACTGATCCGCGTAATAGCGCCAGTCCCACAGGTTGATCTGGGCATTGGGATCGCCGGTTTCAGCCGCCTTGAGCTTTCGGAACTCGGCCAGTTCCGCATCCAGCTTCGGTTGCAGCCCGTCGCGCAGTTTTTCCTCAAACTCGATGGCGGTCTTGCCGTTCTTGGCCATCTTCACTTCGATCTGGTAATCCGCCCAATTAGTGTAGCCAAGCCGCTGCGCGATTTGGTAACGCAGCGCCAGGATCTTTTCGACGAGCGGCCCGTTCTCCGCGATCGCGAGCCGGTTTTGCTCAGTCAGCACGCGCTTGCGGACCGCCTCGCTCTTGACGTGTTCCATGACCGCAAGGTATTGCCACGTCACATTCACCATCACCGTGTATTCGTCAGCCCCCGTCTTGACGCCCGGGGCGTTCAACAAACTGTCCGGCGCACCGTCCAGTTCAGCCTTGGTGAACTTGATGCCCTTCTGTGCCTTGTTGATATTGGTGTCGAAGTCCGTGCTGACCCTGGCGAGCTCTTTGCGCAATCGCTCGACTTCATCGCGTTCGGCTTTTGGCAGCGCCAAGCCGGCCCGGCGATAATCCCGCATCGTCTCCGCCAGTAACTTCGCCTGCTCGCCTGTCAATTTCGGCTGCGAATCGGCGTAGGCTTTCACGGTGCGATAAACATCTTCCCGATAATCCAGCCCCACGCCCCATTCCTGCAAACGCTTTACCGCCTCCGTGGCCGCCTCGCGCATCGCCACACTGGTGCTCGTCTCTTTGATGAGATAAAGCCGGTTCATGGCCCCGTTGATGAGGAAACTGATGTCGTCCAGCGTCCCGATCGTGTTCGCGAAGTTGACCTGAGCGGGCGCGAGTTTGCCGAGGTGATCCAGCGCCGCATTGGCGGTGGCCACGGTTAAATCCGCGGTGGTCGTGATGGCGGCGGGCGTGGTTTCAAATTCCGGCAGGCGCAGCACGTTATTGAAACCGATTCCAACCCGCTGAATCTCGGCCAGCGCAGATGAACTTGCCGAAGGCTTGCCCGCCGGGGTTGAGCAGGAGGTTGCCAGAGTTGCTAGAGCCAACATAAAATTTAATCGCTTGAGCATGGCGCGCAAACTAGCGGCGGGGCGCACCGGCGACAAGTGGATTTGCGGTCGGTCGGTATCGGAAGTGACGGACAAGCGTCGGTTCTTGATCTTGATCTTCCCGTCCGAGTCCGAGTTTTAAACCTGGCCAAAAGGGATCAAGAGTAGGAGCAAGATCAAGATCATGATCAAGGCCGCAACCATTCTGCCTACCGCTCACCGTCACACCCTGTTTGTCAGGGCATCCGGCCGGGCGGCATCTGGGTCGCCTGCGTTCCCACTTCCACTCCACGACGGAGCCATTGCTCCGGTTTGCGGCCCAATTGGATTTCCCGCGCGACCCCGGCCAGGAGTGCATCTCCGGCCCCGACCGTATTCCGCAGCTTCACCCGGCGCGGGGCGACGAAGTGTTGGTACCCGTCCGCCGCGTTGAGCAACAAACTGCGGCGAGCCCCGCGCGAAACCAAAACCCAGCCCCGCATCGCGCCGGACAACGCCTGGGCGGCCTGCAAAGTTTCCGCTTCAGTGCGCAATGGTTTCCCCCACCATTGGGCCAGCTCGTGTTCGTTCGGTTTCACCAGAAATGGTCGGGCTTTGATCGCAGCGGCGAGCACCGGACCATCGCAGTCGAGCAAGGTCTTCACCCCGAAACGATGCGCGAACCGGATGAGTTGGGCGTAGGCGGTGACAGGAACACCACGCGGCAGGCTGCCGGAG
>JANOHH010001185.1:0-6147 GCA_031406395.1 Verrucomicrobiota bacterium
AGCCGATGACGGTGCCACAACCGGTAACGGTGGCGTTGGGCGAGATGACGAGGCCGTTCGCAAACGTGAATGTGCCGCCAAGCAGTTCGAGCGTGGCGGGATTGATGCCGTCGCCGACGGTGAACGGCTGACCGTTCGCAACCGTCATCGCCTTCGCGCGGATGAGGCCGTTGTTGAAGGTGAACACGGCGTTGGTGTTGTTGATGAGCAAAATATCCGCGGTCAATGTGCCGCCAGTCATGCTCGCGCTGCCGGAGTTGACTTGAACGAACGCCGAGCCGGTCGAGTTGGTCACGGTGATCTGGCCGCCTGTGATGAAAAGTTGACCGCTGGAAAGGAGCGGCGTGCCGACGACGAGATTTGAGGAGGCGGTGAAAGTTCCAGCCGAGATGGACAAGGTTCCCGTCGGCGCATTCGTGCCATCATCAGATTCTCCCACATGAACTCTTCCGGCGCGGAGATTGCCGCCTGTAACGGTCAGGCCACCCGTGCCGCCACGACCAATCCAAAAGTCATCGTTGGTCACAGAAAGACTTCCGCCTTCGATCTGAATGGAGCCGGAAGCGCCCGCGAGCCGTCCGGCGGACAGGTCGCCGGTGAACACAAGATTGGCGTTGTTCTGAACCAGGAGAGTGCCGTTCGCGCCGAGGTGTCGTCCGATGGAGGTGTTGATGAGAACGGCGGTCGCATTGCTGACGGTCATGGTTCCAAGCCCGAAGCGACCGATGGCGACGAGTTCGTTGGTGGCGAAGAATTGTCCGCCCCGGATGTTGAGGTTGGCGGAGATGCCGTCGAAATCCGCGACGTGCAGTTCGTTGTCTATGACCGCCACGCCGCCGCTCTGGTTGAAATCTCCGGCCTCCATGTTGCCGATGATGCAGAGATCGCTGTTGTCCGACGTCACGGTGAATGTTCCGCCGCTGAGATTGTAAGCGCCAACGCCGAGGTCGCCGATGCTCAAGTCGGAGAAGCGCGTGTTGCCGCCGCTCTGGCTGAACGAGGCGGCGGAGCGATCCGCGATTTTGGTTGTGCCGTTTGTGACGATCAGGCTGCCTGCGGTCATTGTGATGCTGGCGGTGGTGGCGGGTTGTTGACCGGCGCTGAAACTGTCAGGGGTGATTAGATTTCCGCCTGCGATGGTGAGGCTGCTTTGCGAACCGCTGACGGATCCGAGCGTAATGCGAGGCGCGGTGACCGTGCCGCCGTTGATGACGAGGCTGGCGTTCGCGCCGGAGAATCGTCCCATGCGGATGCCGGTGGTGCCGAGCAATGGATTAAGTGTGGCGTTCAGCGTGCCGGAGTTCACGATCATCCGGCCGGACTGGAGATCGCAATTCACCGCACAGTTGAGGCTGCCCGAATCAAGGATCAACGAGCCGTCGGCGATGTCGAAGCTGTCCAGGGCTCTCACGGCCGAATTGGTGATGGCGAGCATGGCGCGGCTGCCGACGAGCAGCGGTTTGGACGTGGTCAGCGGCGTGCCGGGGGGGACATTGACGAGCGCGAGGGTATTCGTCGAGCCGACCGGCGCGGAAATCGTCAGGAAGAGGACGGAAAGATTTTCCAGCGGGGTGGCGGCGTCAATGGTGACGGTCTTCGTGCCGGCGTTCGTGATCTGTGTCTGGTCCACATTCAATGCGCCGGTCGGAGCGGTGGCGAGCGACCAATTGGTGGAACTGCGCCAGAGCGCGCTCACATTATTTGTCCAGTTGTTCGCCGCCGGCGCGCTCAGCTCTGCCAAGAGCATTGCCATGGACACTGCGAGGGCGGGAGATCCAAAGTAAGAATAGTGTTTGCTCATATCGATTCGATTAAATGTGACCGCGGACAAAACGAAAACTGGGTCTGCGGCTCCAGCCGTCAGGCGCGTTCGTGATCGGAAAAGGCGTGCGGGTCTGCGTTTCGGAAAACATTTAGCAGCCGGCTTGCCACTGGCAAAAACGCTGGCGTTTGAGCGTGACGAACGAACCGGTGGCGCACTGGATGGCGCTTTTGTTCCGGGAACGGAGTTTGCCCGTTCCGAAACCGGTTCTAATGGGTAACATTGCCCGCCATTCCAAGCTCACCCGGTGTTGGTCTGGTTTCTGCGAGGGAGGTTGTCATTGAAGATGAAGGCCAAACTTATTTCTCCAATCAGCGGGCGTCGGGTTGGGCAGCGTGGTTTCACGCTCATCGAACTGCTCGTCGTCATCGCCATCATTGCGATTCTGGCCGCGATGCTCCTGCCCGCGCTGTCCATGGCCAAGGAGAAGGCGCGCAGTATTTCGTGCATCAACAACCTCAAGCAAATCGGCACGGCCATCGTGATGTATGCCGATGACAACACCGATTTTCTCGTGCCCGCCGAATACAATTTGCGCAACGGAGCAAAATACGAGGAGGGCTGGCCGACGATTCTTTACAACGGAAAATATCTGCCGGCGCAACGCGCGCCGACTTACTACAAGATCGCGGACCAGGGGAGCGTTTTCCGCTGTCCGTCCGCGCTGCCGAAGGTTTACAAGTTTGGCCCGGTGAGCCGCGACGATCCCGAGGGCGCCATGGCCTGGCCCTATACTTCGCAGAGCACTGGCAAGGATTTTCATCTCGATTGCTGGTACGGCATCAATGGCTCGACCGGCAACCCGCAGAAGTGGCCATTCGTCCGCCTGCCGATGGACGGCACGCACTCGACCAAGGGCAACAAATTCAGCAAGGCCGCGCTTTACCCCCGGATGCCCGCGATCTTTGACGGTTACTGGTTGCACAACGGCAAGGACGAGCGCGTAAACGCCCGCCACAGCAAGCGCACCCGGACCAATATTTTATTCTTCGACAACAGCGTGCAAGCCTACGATACCTTCCAGATCCCGAGTGTGCGCAACAAGGAGCCGGCCGATATCCAATGGCGTTTCCCCGTCGAACCTAAACCAGAGAACTGAAACGGAGCCCCCCCGATGTCATTCACAGCCAGAACCTCCCTGACCATTCTGCTTTGCGTGCTGACCATTGCCGGCTCGGCGCTGTGGATTTACTGGCACGAATTCAAAGCGCCCCAGCACGACGTGGAACTCCATCGGCGCATCGGGGAAGTCATGGCCGAGCAAACGGCGATGGTCGTAGGTTCAAAAGGCAAGATCGTGCTGATCACCATCCCAACGGGCGGCGAACCGGAGTTGAAGACCCAACTTGATGCATTTCACGCGAAGCTCAAGAAGCTCGGGAATTATGAATTGCGCGAATATGAGATGGATACGAAGGATCAGGACAAGTACGGCGTCGGCACCGGCTTGTCGGGTCGCCGCTACGTGCGGACGGCGAACAAGAATCTGGACGCTGCGGTCGTGGTCTCCTTCATCGGCGCCCCGCACATGAAAGATGAGGACATCGCCGAATTGCAGAAAGTTCCAAAGTTTGTCGCCGAAGCCCGGGCCGTGGACAACCTGCCGAAGCTCTTCAAGAAGGAACTTATTTCCGTGGCTGTGGCCGCGCGCTTCCTTTTCCCTGCGCCCGGCCCGATCACTCCGCGCAACGCCCAGGAGCGCTTCGACAAGCGGTACCAAATCGTTGCTGCCGCCAACGCCGCCACGATTCCGAAGCCCGAGTGAGCAGAACCGGTCCTCCAGTTTCTTGCACCGTCGGATACCACCGCTCGCTCGCGACCTTCCATGAACCGATTGTGGCTGGTTGGCCGGTGCTGGGCGGTAGCTATTTCTCAATTCGCCGAATGCAGAAATCGGTGATACGCGCCCAATGCGCGGCATCCGCCGGCCCTTGGTAACATTGGAGGCTCACCTGGGCCACACCGTGCGAAGGCAAATCACATTTTCCGGCCTCCCGCCAATCTGCGGAATCGGGCGTCCGGAACTGACCATGGATGCGGTCGCCGGCTACCCGAAACCGTAGTTGGACGGTAAAGGATTTCAGCGGGATGATGGCGATGGTCCGCGTCTGGTCGGCTTCCTCGCGCCCCATGACGATGCTCAGCTGGCCGTCCACCAGTTCCTGGCCCAGCTTTACCATGTGGCGGTCGTCGTAGTACCAGACCAGATCCACCTGTTCGTACTGAGCGGTGGGCTGGTTCGTCACGCTTACCGAAACCTCCAGTTCACCTTGCGCTCGGTCGGGCGCAGTGCGGACGAGTACATTCTTCGCATCGTTGCCCGGCCCCCACATGTTACCCGGCTGGATGCGCACTTCGAGTCCGCGCTGCGTCACGCGCCAACCGCTTCGGTCTTCGCGCAACCACGACCAGCCTGCGTCCAGCTTTCCCTTGAAATCATCCTGAAATACCATTTCCTCCGCGTGGCTTGACCCAACCACGACGAACAGCGCCGAAGTGAGAGCCATGACGGGAAAGAATTTCATACCAATTGGTCCTCGAAGGAAGTCACCTTGCTGCGGATGAAGCTGTGTCTCAGCGCGATCTGACCGTTTTTCACCTTTCTATTCTGAGAACGCGTTTTCATCGCATCAACAGGCCGCGGTTGCGCTCGCTGATTTGCGAGTTGAGGGTCCAGTAGTCGTAAAGGATGCCGAGACCAAACAAGCCGACGGTCAGGAGGTAAAGGAGGCCGGTGCCCCATTTGCCCTGATAAAACCGGTGGATGCCGAAGATGCCCAAAAATGTCAGCAGAATCCAGGCGACCGAGTAGTTGATGGGGCCGGCGGCAAATCTACGGTCCGCGGCCCGATCCATCGAGGGAATCAGAAACAGGTCCACGATCCAGCCGATGAGCAACAATCCGCAGGTGAAAAACCAAAGCGTGCCCGTGACCGGTTTGCCGTAGTAGAAGCGATGCGCGCCCGTGAAACCAAAAATCCAAAGCAGGTAGCCAATTAGCTTGCTGTGCGTGTCAGGTGGTCGATTCATAATGAGATGATCCTACGGCGGTGAACCGGGCCCGGCGATGATAAATTGGACCAAGGTTTATAGGGTTTTGACTTTGACGCGCCGATTCCCCAAGGTTTGGAAACTAAGCTGTGGGTCTAGGGTGTGATGTTCCGCGGCCCGGATTACAAGCGATTAAAATTCTCGTCAAGAACGCCCCCAACGGCGACAGCGCCATAGCTTCATGAACCCAACTCACACCGACATCGGTCGCCAACGTCAGCGGGACATTTACTTGGCGGGCGCAGCTGGACAACGGCCGGCTGTGCCGGTCGCGTGGCCGAAACTGGAAGCCGCTGCGCAGGCGGCGATGTCGAACGAGGCCTGGGCGTACGTGGCCGGCGGCGCGGGCCGCGAGTCCACGATGGAGGCCAATCGTGCCGCCTTCGAGCGTTGGCGAATCGTTCCGCGCGTGCTGCGCGACGTGGAAAAACGCGACCTGGCCATCGAGTTATTTGGCCAGAAACTGCCGTCGCCGTTGCTGTTCGCACCCATTGGCGTACTCGAACTGGTGCATCCGGAAGCGGATCTAGCCGTCGCTCGCGCCGCGGCGGCGATGGGCGTGCCGTATATTTTTTCCAATCAGGCGTCCGTGCCGATGGAAGAGTGCGCGGTCGCGATGGGCGACGCTCCGCGCTGGTTTCAGCTTTACTGGAGCCGTTCCAATGAACTGGTCGCCAGCCTGGTGCGCCGGGCCGAGGCGTGCGGCTGCTCGGCCATCGTGCTGACACTCGATACCACGATGCTCGGGTGGCGACCCCGCGATCTCGACCTTGGTTCACTGCCGTTTCTTCGCGGACAAGGCCTGGCCCAATACACCAGCGATCCGGTTTTTCGGGCGCAACTGGCGCAACCACTCGCCACCGGCGATGGGCCAAAGCCACCGCTCCATCTGCGGACCGTGCTTACGGCGCTGGAACAGAAGGCCAATTTTCCCGGCGGCGGTTGGCAGAATCTCGGTTCCGGCGAACCGCGCGCGGCCGTGCAGCGGTTTATGGCGACGTACTCGCGTCCGTCGCTCCGGTGGGAGGATCTCAAGTTTCTCCGCCAACAAACCAAGCTGCCCGTCCTGCTCAAGGGCGTGCTACATCCTGAGGATGCGAGGAAGGCCGTCGAGTTAGGCGTGGACGGCTTGGTGGTTTCCAATCACGGCGGCCGTCAGATTGACGGTTGCATCGTCGCTCTCAATGCGTTGCCGGCAATCGCTGAGACGGTCAAGGATAAAATTCCCGTGCTGATGGACAGCGGCGTTCGCGGCGGCGCCGATGTATTCAAGG
>JANOHH010001194.1:0-3451 GCA_031406395.1 Verrucomicrobiota bacterium
CACTGCGCCGATGAGCGGCGTGATCGGCGCCAAGCAGGTGTCCATCGGCGAACTGGTGGGTAAAGGGCAGCCGACGTTGATGGCCACGATCTCCACCCTCGATCCCATCTGGTTTCACTGCAACATCAGCGAAGTGCAGTATCTCCGGGCCCAAACCGAGATCGGCCGCACGGGCAAGAAGGTGGAAGAGCTGCCCGTCACCCTGCTTTTGGCGACCGGCGCCGAGCATCCGGAGAAGGGGAGGATTGTTTTCAAGGATCGCGCCGTGGATACGAAGACCGGCACGCTGCGGGTGCGCGCGGCGTTCCTCAATCCCGGGGGACTGCTTCGCCCCGGAATGTTCGCCCGGATTCGCGTGGACCTCGGCCTCCGCCCCGAAAGTATTCTGGTGCCGGAGCGGGCGGTGACGGAGTTGCAGGGAAAGAATTTTGTGTGGGTCATAGGCGCCGACGACAAGGCGAGCCAACGCGCCGTCAAGGTGGGCGAAACGTTCGGGGAAAACGTGCTGATCGTGGATGGTTTGAAAGCCGGCGAACGCATTGTTGTCGAGGGCCTGCAGAAGGTGCGCGAAGGCGTACCGGTGCAGCCGAAGACCGCCGCGCAGATGGCCGAAGCTGCCGCGCAAGCCGCCCAGCAAGCTGAAGCCAGCCACGCCAAGCAAGGCGAGGCCAAGCACGGCAAGGAATAAATGTATGGCTGACTTCTTCATTCGCCGCCCGATCGTCGCGATGGTCATTGCCATCCTGACGGTGATCGTCGGCTTGATCTCCCTGGCACGGTTGCCCATTGCCGAATATCCGCCGGTCAGCCCGACGATGATCCAGGTGACCACCACCTATCGCGGCGCCGCGGCGGAAGCGGTCATGGAATCCGTCGCCACGCCCATCGAGTCCAAGGTCAACGGCGTGGACAAGCTGCTCTACATGCAGTCCTTCAGTGCCAACGACGGTAAGCTCACGCTGAACGCCTATTTCGATGTGGGCACGGACGTGGACATCATGCAGGTGAACGCGCAGAACCGCGTCGGCCAGGCGGACGCGCAGTTGCCCGATGCCGTCAAGCGGGAGGGCGTCATCGTCAACCGTTCCAGCCCGGACATCCTGATGGTGGTGGGCCTCTATTCGCCCAGCAACACTTACGACGCAGTGTTCCTGGGCAATTACTGCGACATCAACCTCGTGGACGCCATCAAGCGGGTGAAAGGCGTGGGCGACGTGAAGAACTTCACCGCCCAGGATTACTCCATGCGCGTCTGGCTGCGGCCCGACAAGCTCGCGGTGCTGGGCATCACGCCTTCGGACATCCAGAACGCAATCAAGGAGCAGAACGCCCAGTCGCCCGCCGGACGCATCGGGGCCGAACCGGCGCCCCCAGGCCAGGAAATGCAGTTCAACGTCCGCGCCGCCGGTCTGCTCAAGGATCCCAAGGAGTTTGCGGAAATCATCATTCGCGCCAACCCCGACGGGTCGCAGGTGAAGATCAAGGACGTCGGCCGGGTCGAACTCGGCGCGCAGACCTACGACTTGCGCGGCCGATTCAACCAGTCCGGGAAACAGTCATCCGCGGGCGCCCTCGGCATCTTTCTCGCGCCGGGCGCCAACGCCATTGCGACCGCCGACAACGTGAAGAAAATTCTCGAGGAGTCCAGGTCACGGTTCCCGACGGACATGGCTTACGACGTGGTGATGGATTCCACCTTGCCGATCAAAGCCTCGATGGAGGGGATCGTGCACACGCTGTTCGAGGCCGTCGTGCTCGTGCTGATCGTGGTCTATCTCTTTTTGCAAAGCTTCCGCGCGACGCTCATCCCGATGGCGACGGTGCCCGTCTCGCTCCTCGGGGCCTTCATCATGTTCCCGGCGCTGGGCTTCAGTGTGAACGTGCTGACGATGCTCGGCCTCGTGCTGGCCATCGGCATCGTGGTGGACGACGCCATCGTCGTGGTCGAAGCCGTGCAACACCACCTCGAGCACGGCAAAGATCCCGTGGAAGCGACCCAGTTGGCGATGAAGGAAGTCTCCGGGCCGGTCGTCGCCATCGGTTTGGTCCTGTGCGCCGTGTTCGTGCCGGTGGCGTTCATGGGCGGGGTGACCGGCCAACTCTACAGCCAGTTCGCCCTGACCATTGCGATCGCGGTGGTCTTCTCGGTGATCAACGCGCTCACGCTCAGCCCCGCCTTGTGCGCCCTGATGCTCAAGAAACCGACGCCCGGCAAAGGCCCGATCGCGGCGTTCTTCAAATTGTTCAACCGGTTCTTCGACTGGCTCAGCAACTCCTACGGGAACATCGTCGGCAGCCTGGCCCGTAAGGCCACGCGCTCCATGCTGTTGCTCGTCGCGGTGGTGGCCGGCATCTGGCTGCTCGGCAAGTTCGTGCCCGGCGGGTTCATCCCGGACGAGGACAAGGGGTATCTCTTCGTGTCCGTCCAACTACCCGAGGGCGCGTCCCTCCAGCGCACCGACGAAATCCTCAAGCAGGTGGAAGCCATAGTCTCGGGCACCGAAGGCGTGCGCTCGGCGGTGGGTCTCGCCGGCTACAACGTCCTCAACTCCCTGAACTTTCCCAACTCGGCGATGATGTTCGTGGGCCTGGAGCCTTGGGAGGAGCGCAAATCGCCCGCGCTGCATTCCAAGGCGCTCGTGGCCGAGTGGAACAAGAAATTCGCCGCCATCCCCGGCGCGGGGGCCTTTGCTTTTGGCCCGCCGCCCCTGCCGGGCTACGGCAACGTCTCCGGCTTCACCATGCAATTGCAGGACCGCTCCGGCGGTTCGATCCAGCAACTGGCCGGCTATGTGAAGCAACTGCAGAAGGCAGTGTCCGAGCGCCCGGAGATTGCCCGCGTCAGCACCACCTTCAATTCCGCGACGCCGCAGGTGAAGGTCGAGCTCGACCGCGAGAAAGCCCGTACGCTCGGCGTGCCGGTGGACAGTATTTTCCAGACGCTGCAAACCTATTTGAGCGGACTTTACGTGAACGACTTCGTCCGCTTTGGTCGCGTCTATAAAGTCTTCCTGCAAGCCGAGCCGGACTTCACCAGCAAGCCGGCCGACATCGGACAGTTCTACGTGCGCAACAACGAGGGCGGCATGGTGCCCCTCAGCACGCTCGTCAAGATCACCAAGATGAGCGGGCCAAACTTCGTCTCCCGCTTCAACCTCTACAACGCGGCCGAAATGATGGGGGCCACCGCACCGGGCTACAGTTCCGGGCAGGCGATCAAGGCCATCGAGGAAGTCATGAAAACCATGCCCAGCGAAGTCGGCTACGAATGGTCTGGACTGACGCTGCAGGAAAAGAAATCCGAGGGCCAGGCGCCGATCATTTTCGGCATGGCGGTGCTGTTTGTCTTCCTGCTGCTGGCAGCGCAGTATGAGAGTTGGGGGCTGCCGTTCGCGGTGCTGCTGGCCACGCCGACCGTCATCCTGGGCATGATGGTTGGCCTTTTGGTGCG
>JANOHH010001210.1:0-2718 GCA_031406395.1 Verrucomicrobiota bacterium
CTCTTGCCCAGCCGCTTCGCGCGGCGTTCCGTTCGCATAACATTGGGTGGTCGTGGAGCACCGCTGACGGCGCACTGACCACCAAAAATCTTCTCGAACTTCGTTCGGAGCGGCTTAGACTTCACCCGCATGTCTAAGAAAATTCTCATCCTCACCGACGACGCCGGCGAATCGCTGGAAATTTACTACGCCCAACATCGCTTCCGGGAGGCGGGCTATGCCGCACCCATCGCGGCCACCAAGAAAAAACTGCTCCACGCTGTGATCCACGACTTCGAGCCGGATTGGAACACCTACGTCGAGCGGCCCGGCTACCGGATTCGGAGCGACCTGACATTTGGCCAGGTGAAGCCAAAAGACTACACGGCGGTCATGCTGATCGGCGGGCGGGCGCCGGAGTTCTTGCGCCATGACTCGAAGGTGATCCGACTGATCCAGGAGTTTCACCGGCTGGACAAGTGGATTTTCTCCATTTGCCACGGGGTTCAGATCTTGGCCGCAGCGGGACTCTTGCGAGGGAAGAAGCTGACGTGCTATCGGAATGTGCGACTCGAAGTGGAACAGGCGGGCGGCACCTGGGTGGACAAACAAAGCGTGGTGGATGGCCGGCTGATCTCCTCGCAGACGTGGGAAAGCCATCCCGAATTCTACCGGGACATCTTCGCGCAATTGGCGAAGGCATAATCCCCCCGGCGAGGATTTAGGAAGCGGGATCGCCCTGCGCCTATTCGAATTGAGCCACCCTCGAATCCAATATCAAAACCCATGAACACGAAACAAAACGCGCAACAATCTTACCGGCTCGCCCGTGAACGTTACGCCGCCCTGGGCGTGGATACCGAGAAAGTTCTCAAAGCGTTGGCCCGCGTGCCGGTTTCGCTCCACTGCTGGCAGGGCGATGACGTGGGCGGCTTCGAAAATTTCGGCGGGGCGCTTACCGGCGGCATCGTCGCCACTGGCAATTATCCCGGCAAAGCACGCACGCCCGACGAACTCCGAGCCGACGCCGCCAAGGCGCTCTCGCTCATTCCCGGCACACATCGGTTCAACCTGCACGCTTGCTACGGGGAGTTCGGCGGCAAGCGAATTGACCGTAATGAAATTGAGCCGCGCCATTTCCGCAACTGGATCGCGTGGGCCAAGTCGCTTGGCATCGGTTTGGATTTCAATCCCACCTGTTTCTCGCATCCCAAGTCGGCCAGCGGTTTCACGCTCTCGCATCAAAACAAAAGTATACGTCAGTTCTGGATTGAGCATTGCCAGGCCAGCCGCAAAATCGGCGCGGCGATGGGCAAGGCACTCGGTACGCCGGCCGTCACCAACGTCTGGATTCCCGACGGCATGAAAGACACGCCCGCTGACCGCCGCGGCCCGCGTGAGCGTTTGGAAGCATCGCTCGATGCAGTTTTTCAGGAGAAACTTAATCCGCAGCACAATCTCGACGCCGTGGAAGGTAAGCTCTTCGGCATCGGCGCGGAAAGTTACACCGTGGGCATGCACGAGTTTTATCTCGGCTATGCCGTGAAGAACCAAAAACTCCTCTGCCTCGACGCCGGCCATTATCACCCGACGGAGAACATGGCGGACAAAATCTCCTCCGTGCTTTGCTTCCTGCCGGAGATTCTCCTGCACGTCAGCCGCGGTGTGCGCTGGGACAGCGATCACGTGGTCACGCTAAACGATGAACTGAACGCGATTGCACAAGAGCTGGTGCGCGCAGACTACCTTAACCGCACGCACATCGGCTTGGATTTCTTCGACGCCAGCATCAACCGCATCGCCGCGTGGGTTATCGGCACGCGGAACATGATCCGTGCGCTGGGCATTGCCATGCTGGAACCGCACACGCAATACCGGAAGCTCGAACGCGAAGGCAATTACACCGCGCGCCTCGCTTTGATGGAAGAGGCCAAGACGCTGCCGTTCGGTGCGGTGTGGGATTATTACTGTCTCAAACAAGGCGTGCCGGTCGGTGCCGCCTGGCTGGCGGAGGTGAACACCTACGAAAAAAATGTTTTGCGCCGGCGCGTTTGATTTATGGCTGAAAAAGTTTATCTCGCAGTGGACCTCGGCGCGGAAAGCGGGCGCGTCATGGCGGGCATCTGGAAAGGCAAGAAGCTTCGGCTGGAGGAAATCAACCGTTTTCCCAACGGCCCAGTCGCGCTTGGCAACAGCATTCGCTGGGATGTCATGCGGCTCTGGGCCGAAGTCCAGAACGGGCTCGCGCTGGCCGGAAAGCAATACGGAAAGAAGATCGTCTCCGTCGGCGCGGATACATGGGGCGTGGATTTCGTGCTGCTGAACAAGCAGGACGAAATGCTTGGCCAGCCCTATCACTATCGCGATGCGCGCACCAACGGCATGATGGCCAAGGCCTTCAAGAAGGTGCCGCGCGCCGAAATCTTCGCGCAATCCGGCCTGCAATTCATGCAGCTCAATTCGCTGTATCAGTTGATGGCGTGGCAGGCGCATTCGCCGGAGATCCTTGAAGCGGCCGAAACGTTGCTGTTCATGCCCGACTTCCTGCACTGGGCAATGTGTGGCGCTAAGAAAGTTGAATTTACAAATGCCTCGACGTCGCAATTCGTACACCCACTGCGGCGCAACTGGTCGCTCCCCCTGCTCCAGCAACTGGGTTTGCCCACGCATTTCCTGCCGAAGATTGTCCTTCCCGGCACGACGCTCGGCAGGTTCCGTAAATCCCTAGCCGATCGGACC
>JANOHH010001221.1:0-4531 GCA_031406395.1 Verrucomicrobiota bacterium
CTGCCCGAAGCGCAGGTTGACCGCTTCATGCTCAAGGTCATCGTGGATTATCCGAATCGTTCCGAGGAACGCGCCATCCTCGACGCGATGGCCACCAGTGAGCCCAATCTCGGCGTCCAGTCGGTGGTGTCCGGCGACGACATCCTCGCCGCGCGCCGGGTGGTGAACTCGGTTTACGTGGACGACAAGCTGCGGGATTACATCGTGGACATCGTGCTGGCGACGCGTGATCCGAAGCGTTACGGCATTGATCTCAACGGCTACGTTCGCTACGGCGCTTCGCCGCGTGCCACTATCGCGCTCACTATGGCGGCCCGGGCCTGGGCGTTCATCAACGGTCGCGGTTACGTCACGCCGCAGGATGTGAAGACGTTCGCGCTCGACGTGTTGCGCCATCGCGTCGCCGTCAGCTACGAAGCCGAAGCGGAGAACATCTCTTCGGAAGACATCATCACCAAGGTGCTGGAGACACTGCCCGTTCCGTGAACGGCGACGAGAACCTTCAGCGAAGGAAACTCACCATGAACCCCGAACAAGCCAGGGAAATTCTGAAGAAGGTGCGCGCGATCGAAATCCGCACCAACCGCCTCGTGAACGATTCGCTCGCGGGTCAGTATCACTCGGTCTTCAAGGGCCGCGGGATGGATTTCGACGAGGTGCGGGAATACTCGCCCGGCGACGAGGTGCGCACGATTGATTGGAATGTAACCGCGCGCACCGGCCACGCTTTCGTGAAGAAATTTACCGAGGAACGTGAGCTGACCATCATGCTGCTGGTGGACGTGAGCGCCTCCGGCAACTTCGGTTCCGGCGCGCAGAGCAAACGCCAGATGGCCGCCGAACTCGCGAGCGTGCTGGCGTTCTCCGCCATCCGCAACAGCGACAAGGTCGGGCTGATCCTGTTCAGCGACCAGATCGAGCAATACATCCCGCCGAAGAAAGGCCGCCAGCATGTGCTCCGCGTCATCCGTGAAGTCCTGTGCTTCGAGCCGCAATCCCGTGGCACGGACATTGTCCGCGCGCTCGACTTCGCCATTCAAATCACGAACCGCCGGGCGATCATGTTCCTCGTCTCGGACTTTGAATTGCCGAATCAAGACGAGGCGCTCGCTGATGTGCGCCGCGCTGTCCGTTTGGCAAGTCGCCGACATGACGTGGTGGCGTTGCATGTGCATGACCAGCACGAGTCGGAGTTGCCCGACGTGGGTCAGCTCGCCATCGAGGATGCTGAAACGGGCGAACTCGTCGAACTCAACACCGCCGACGCCAGCGTGCGCAACCGTTTCGCCGAACTGGCCCAGGCGCGCGTGGACGAATTGCGCCGCACGCTGGCCAGCGAAGGCGTGGATTCCTTGAACCTCAACACGCGCGAGTCCTACGAACCGGCCCTGCGCACGTTCTTCAAAAACCGCGCCCGGCGGATGCAATAATCATGAAAACTCTCAATCTCAGGATTTCCGTTTTCCAATGCGCGGCGGCGTTCGCCCTGCTGTTCGCCGTCGCGAACGCCACCGCGCTCACGAAGTCCGTATCCGGCGGAACGAACGCTGCGGCCACGATTGCCATTGCGCCCGTCGCGAAAACGTCCACCGCAAACACCAATTTGACACCGGCTGCAACCGTGTCAGTTCCGACATCCCAGGTATTAGGGGACATCCGGGATATTCGGCAACCCAGACACTTCCCCACTCCGTGGCTCTGGGTGGTGATAGCAGCCGGTGTCGTTAGCTTGATCGCCGCTGCGTACGCCGCGTGGCAGTGGCTGCAACACGGCAAATACTTCGAGATGGTGCCGAGTGAAATGGCGCTGCAACGCCTCGACGAAGCCCGACGCCTCATGGACCCGGACCAGGCCCGCGAGTACTGCTTCGCGGTGTCGAAAATTATCCGCAGCTACCTCGAAGACCAGTGGCACCTCCATGCCCCCCGGCTGACCACCGAAGAGTTTCTGCGCGAACTCGTGGAAGGCAGTGACACCATTGCTGCCCCGCACCGCACCCGGCTCAGTGATTTCCTCCAGCACTGCGATCTGGCGAAATTCGCCGGTTGGCGCTACTCCCTACCGGCCCTGGCCGAAATGCACGGAAGCGCCGTGGACTTCGTGACGCAATCCTCCGTTGCCCCGACCAAGGTGGCGAACACCCAAGCCCCGCCCCCGCCCACACCTGCGCCGGCACCCAAACCAGAGCGCACGTTGGCCCACAACTCATGAACCTTTGCCCACGGCACCAGGAAAACTTTATGAAATTCACTCCCCTCACTCCGATTTGTGCTGTGCAATCCATCACTTACACGCCGGAACGACGCGTCATAACGCTCTCGCGCATCGCGCCGCACCCCGACTACGCGCGCCTGCCCGTCCGACGTCGCAAAGCCCCGTTCCGCTTGCACTTGAACATGGCGCCCGAAGCGGCCTCGAGTTTTGAACCCGTCATTCAAGTTCGATCGCAATCAAAATCCTAAACCCTCAACTTCATCATCGCCATGATCCGCTTTCTCAATCCCGAAATTCTCTGGTTGCTCGCGCTGCTGCCGCTGCTCGCGATGTGGCGCGGACGCAAAGGCCGCGTGGCCGCGGTCGAATACTCAAATGTCGAAATCGCCCGCACCGTCGCCCGCGAAACCCGCAGCCGCCCCGCCCGTTGGACCACGATGCTGCGGCTGCTCGTGGCTACGCTGCTCATCCTCGGCCTCGCCCGACCGCAATACGGCCAGGGCCGTTCTGAAGTCCAGGCCAGCGGGGTGGATTTGATGCTCGCGGTGGATGTGTCCGGCTCAATGGAAGCGCTCGACTTCACGCTCGACGGCCAGCCCGCCAATCGCCTCGATTGCGTCAAATCTGTCGTCAGTCAGTTTGTCGAAGCGCGGCCCAACGACCGCATCGGGCTGGTGGCCTTTGCCGGCGCACCTTACCTCGTCAGCCCGCTCACGCTCGATCACGAATGGCTCAAACAGAATCTCGATCGCGTCCGCATCGGCCTCATTGAAGACAGCACCGCCATCGGCTCGGCGCTCGCCACCTCCGTCAATCGCCTGCGCGATCAACCCTCCAAGTCGAAGATCGTCGTGCTGCTGACCGACGGCATGAACAACGCCGGCAAAGTTGCCCCGCAGATCGCCGCCGAAGCCGCGAAAGCGATGGGCGTGAAAGTTTATACCATCGGCGCCGGCGCGCAAGGCGAAGCGCCCGTGCCGGTAAAGGACCAGTTCGGCAACCAGCGCATCGTCATGGCCAAGGTGGACGTGGACGAGGCGGCGTTGAAAAAGATCGCCGACGAAACGGGTGGCAAATTCTTCCGCGCCACCGATACGGATTCGCTCACGAAAATTTACACCGAAATTGATCGCATGGAAAAGACCACACACGCGGTGAAAAAGTTCTCGAAGTATCACGAACTGTTCGCGCTCGCGGTGGTGCCCGGACTGATGTTGCTCGGCCTGACGCTCGGCCTGGAACAAACCCGCTTCCGCCGTTTGCCGGGAGTTTGATCGCAAAAGTGAAATGTAACTGCTTGAAGCCATGCCAAACCAAACCACAAACGGAAATCGCCTTCACCCCGTAGCCGCCGACGTAAGGAGGCGGATCAGCCGGGCCACCGAACAAGTCCGCCTCCTTACGTCGTCGGCAACCACCAAAACCAAGTAATAGTATGAAATTCGCCCAACCCCTCTGGTTACTCGCTGGATTGATCGCCTGTGCGACCCTCGTGTGGCGCTACCGCCGGTTCAACGCGCGGCAACACACCGAACTGGCAAAGTTCGCCTCGGCCAGTCTCATCGCGCAACTCACCGCCTCGGTCAGCCCGGCACGCCGGCAGCTCAAGCGCGTGCTCGTCATCGCGGGCGTTGCCTGCGTGGCCCTCGCGCTGGCGCGGCCGCTCGTCGGCTTCCGCTGGGAAGAAGCCAAACGCAAGGGCCTCGATGTAATGTTCGCGGTGGACACGTCGAAGAGCATGCTGGCGCAGGACGTGAAACCCGACCGGCTCACGCGCGCCAAGATGGCCGTGGAAGATTTGCTCGGAAAGATGGACGGCGACCGCGTCGGTCTCGTGGCATTCGCCGGGAATTCTTTTCTGCAATGCCCGCTCACGCTCGACTACGACGCCTTTCGCCAGTCGCTCGACGCGCTCGACACGAAGATCATTCCGCGCGGCGGCACGGACCTCGCCGCGGCGATTCATGAAACCGAAGCGGCGCTCGAAGGCAACGGCAACAACGAACGCATCCTGGCGCTGCTCACCGACGGCGAAGACCTGGAAGGCAACGCGCTCGCCGCGGCCCGCGCAGCGGCGAAGAATGGGTTGAAGATTTTCACCGTCGGCGTCGGCAGTGCGAGCGGCGAATTGATTCCAGCCATCGACGAAACGGGTGGAACGCAGTTCACCAAGGACGCGTCCGGCCAATTCGTGAAGTCGCGCCTCGACGAGTCGATGCTCAAGCAGATCGCCGAAGCGACGGGCGCGATGTACCAGCCGCTCGGCCAGCAGGCGCAGGGGCTGGAGGAAATCTATACCCAGGGTTTGGCGCAGTT
>JANOHH010001244.1:0-1858 GCA_031406395.1 Verrucomicrobiota bacterium
CCTTGACTTAACGCCTTAACTCGCCATCGCCTCCGCGCGGACATCGACAAGAAATTCGAGGACGAGACGAACCTCCGCTGCTACCTGCTCGTGGATCATAGCCGCTCGATGGACTACGGCTCGCTCGGCTGGACCAAATCACAATACGCCAACACCCTCGCCGCCACGCTCGCCTACTTTCTCCATCACCAAGGCGACGCCGTCGGCTTGCTCACCTTCGACGAACAAATCCGCGAATACCTCCCCGCGCGCAATCGCATCGGCCATCTGCGCCGGCTCATGTTGCAACTCGAACAAGCCACTGCCGGCACCGCGACCGACCTCGGCGCCCCGCTGAAGCGCATCGTGGAAATCGTCCGCAAACGGTCGCTCATGGTTTTGATCTCGGATTTTCTCGCGCCCATCGGGGCACTGGAGAAGAACCTCACCACACTCACTGCCTCCGGCCACGAAGTGATGCTCTTCCAAGTTCTCGACCCCGCCGAACTTACGTTTAGCTTCGACCGCGCCGTCATGTTTCGCGATGTCGAGTCCGGGCGTGACCTGTTCATTGACCCAGCCGCCGCCCGCAAGGAATATCTCCGCCGCCTGAGTACCCATAACGAAGCCGTCCGGGCCGCCTGCCAGCGCCTCGGCGTGGGTTGCCGCTCCTTCAGCACCGATCGTGCGCTGGAGCTGGCGATGTTCGATTTCATGCGCGAGAGAATTCAGCGAGGCAAGTCCACCAATCGCTTCGCCGGGACGAGGAAAGGACAATGAAGATTCCTCTCCAGTCGAATGGTAGAACTGCTCGCGCTGCGAGCAGTAGCGGCGCGGGCGGCGGCGCAACCCCTTTGCCGATTGGACGCACCCGGCAGTTTGTTCCGTCCGCTGCCGCGCGGACGGAGTTCTCGCAGCGCGAGAACTGCTACCTGAAAACTGAACCATGAGCTTTCTCGCGCCGTTATTTCTGCTCGGCGGACTCGCCATCGCATTGCCGGTGGTGTTTCACCTCGTCCGCCGTTCGTCGCGCGAGCAGCTGGTGTTCAGTTCACTCATGTTCCTCAAGCCCTCGCCGCCCCGTATGACGCGGCGCAATCGGCTCGAGAACATTTTCCTGCTGCTGCTCCGCTGCCTGGCGCTCTGCATTCTGGCCCTGGGTTTCGCGCGGCCGTTTCTCCAGAAACCGATGGCCGCAACCCCCACGAGCGCGACGGGCACGCAAATCGTGATTCTATTGGACACCAGTGCCAGCATGAAACGCGAAGGCGTCTGGGCTGAGGCTTTGGCCAAGGCGGAGGCCGCGTTGAAAAGAACCACGGCCGCCGACCAGGTCGCGCTGCTGGCTTTCGACGATCAAGTCCGCACCGTCGTAAGTTTTGAACAATGGGCCGCGATGAACATCTCCGATCGCGTCACCCTCGCCGCTCACCGTCTCGCGGAAAGCAAACCGACCTGGCGCTCGACGCATCTCGGCAATGCGCTCATCGCCGCGGCGGACACGATCGAGGACGCCGAGAAGCGCGAGCCGCACGTCGGTCCGCGCCGCATCGTGCTCATCACGGATTTGCAAGAAGGCAGCCGGTTGGATGGTTTGCAGGGACACGAATGGCCGCGCGGCTTGGAGGTCGTCATCGAGCCGGTCAAAGCCAGGCGCCCGACCAACGCCGGGTTGCAATGGGTGATGGACGCCGAAGACTCCGCGCGTGCCGCTACAGATGCCCCCGTACGCATCCGCGTCAACAATTCCGCCGATGCCAAGCGTGAACAGTTTCAGATTCGCTGGGCGGGGGGTGAGGGTGGCGATTCACTCGACGCCTATGTGCCGCCCGGCCAGAGTCGCATTGTGTCCGCCCCGAACCTACCGGCCGGTGTTTCG
>JANOHH010001253.1:0-2905 GCA_031406395.1 Verrucomicrobiota bacterium
ATAGTTCTCCACGTTGTAGGTGGCCACGCGGAAGGTTTCGGCCTGAGCTGGGTAGGCGAGCAGGAGCAACCCGGCGCCCAGCGCCAGGCAGGGTTTGCAATACATGGCTGCGTGATAATCCCGCCGGACGCGCAAGTCAAAGTGGAATTGCCACAAGCGCCCAGCACAGCATCCGAGCGCCAATGAACACCAGTCCTCAACCAGCGGGTCCGCGGATTTGCTTTTTGCAAACGTTCAGAGAGTTGCTAACCTGCAGCTATGAGCCGAACCAGTGTCGTCCGAACCCCGAAGGGGGCAAAAAAACTTCAGGACAAGCAGAGCGAACGCGATCATCGCCAGCTTCGCATTGACAAGGTGGGCGTTCGCGGGCTGCGCTTTCCCATTCAGGTGCGCGACAAGGCCGAGGCGGTGCAAAACACCGTGGCCGTGATCGGTTTGTTTGTGGATTTACCGAAGGAGTTCAAGGGCACGCACATGAGTCGTTTCCTCGAAGTGTTGAACGCCCATGGCGGCGTGGTGCATGTGGAGAACATTCCGGACATGTTGTTCGAGTTACAGCAAAAATTGCACGCGGCCACGTCGCATTTGGAGATGGAGTTTCCGTATTTCATGGCCAAAACCGCCCCGGCGTCCGGCAAGTCAAGTATCATGGACTATAGTGCGCGGTTCGATGCTGCGGCCTGCAAACGGGAAATTGATTTCGTGCTCACGGTAAAGGCGAACGTGACGACGCTCTGTCCCTGTTCGAAAGCCATCAGCGCCCGCGGTGCGCATAATCAGCGCGGCGAGGTGATCGTGCAGGTGCGGTTCAAGAAACCGATCTGGATCGAGGACTTGATTGCGATCATTGAGAGTTCGGCGAGTTCAGAGTTGTACGCCTTGCTCAAGCGCGAGGATGAGAAGGCCGTGACGGAACGGGCGTATGATAATCCCGTGTTCGTTGAAGACTTGGTGCGCAACGTGGCGCTCAAGCTGAACGCGCATCCGGACGTGACTTGGTACAAGGTCGAGGCGGAGAATCAGGAGAGCATCCACAATCACAACGCCTACGCCTCCATCGAGAAGCGGTAAGGTTGCACAAGGGGGAGACGGAGCGAAGACGACCTCTCAGGGCGTTCTGTTTGCGGCAGAGTATCCCGCGACGCGGGCAAGCCAGCGTGGATAGGACTGCGGGACGCGTGGTCTTTCCACTCGCGCTGCGCCCGATGCTACGCTACCGGCCGGGGTTTCATCAACGCCGCGCGCCCAGCTTCCAGCGTTTCGCGGATGCGATCGATATCGTAAACGCAACCGGCCCAAGTCCCGCCGCCAGCTAGTTGGAGCGCCGCCCAGAGGCGGGTGTCGTCCGGCAAGGCAGCGTGCGGCGCCAAATCTTCTCGCGTGGCGCGCTGTGCCAGAACCTGCACACCGGCTTCCGGCGTGAAACGGCGCTCCCCTTCACCCACGAGATCAAGGCGGCCTTCGATGCGCTGGCGATCGATGTGGATGCGGATGATATCCCCATCCCGCAGCTTGCCGATGGGGCCGCCCGCCAATCCTTCCGGGCCAATGTGGCCGATACAAGCGCCCGTAGATACACCGGAGAAACGCGCGTCGGTGAGTAGCGCGACGTCTTTGCCGAAGGGCAGTTGCTTCAAGGCGCCGGTGACTTGGTAGGTTTCCTCCATGCCCGTGCCCATCGGCCCGATGCCGGTCAACACCAGCACATCGCCGGCGCGAATACGGCCTTGTTTGATTGCGGTCATAGCGGCTTTCTCGCTGACGAAAACGCGCGCCGTCCCTTCCTTGTGATAAACACCACTCGCATCCACGACGCTCGGATCAATCGCGGCGGCTTTGATCACCGATCCTTCCGGGGCCAGATTGCCGCGCGGGAAAACCAGGGTGCCGCACAGTCCCCGCGCCTCGGCTTGCGCGGGCGCAAAGATGACATCATCGGCACTGACCCCGTCGTGTCGCTGGAGCAATTCCCGGAAACGCGTCCGGCGTTCGGACTGCGCCCACCAATCCAGATTCTCGCCCAAGGTTTTGCCGCTGACCGTCAGTACGCCGGTGTCGAGCAGGCCCAACTGGCGCAAATGCAACATCACTTCCGGCACGCCGCCCGCAAGAAACACCCGCACCGTCGGATGATGAACGGGTCCGTTCGGCAAAACACTGACCAGACGCGGCACGCGGCGATTGACGGCAATCCAATCTTCCACGGTCGGCCGTGTTAATCCGGCCGCGTGGGCGATGGCGGGGATGTGCAACAGGAGGTTGGTGGAGCCGCCAAATGCGGCGTGCAGCACCATCGCATTCTGAAGGCTGGCGGTCGTGAGGACCTCGCGCGTGGCGAGCTTGCGTTCGCCCAAACCAACCAGCGCGCGGGCCGAACGGCGGGCCATGTCCCGCCACACGGGCTGCCCGGAAGGCGCGAGCGCCGAGTGGGGCAACGAAAGTCCCAACGCCTCGCTCACCACTTGAGCCGTGGCCGCCGTGCCGAGAAACTGACAACCTCCGCCGGGCGACGCACACGCGCGGCAGCCCAAATCCGCAGCTTCCGAAAGCGAAACCAAACCGTGTGCGAAACGGGTTCCGAGGGTTTGCACCGCCCCGGCATCTTCACCGGTGGTGGGTGGCAAAGTCACCCCGCCTGGCACCACCACGCTCGGCAGATCGCGCAACCCGGCCACGGCCATCAGCATCGCGGGCAATCCTTTGTCGCACGTCGCGATGCCGAGCACTCCGGCGCGCAACGGCAGCGAACGCGCGAGTCGCCGAAAGATGATCGCGGCATCGTTCCGATACGGCAGGCTGTCGAACATGCCGGTGGTGCCCTGTGTGCGACCATCACACGGATCGGAGCAGAAACCGGCGAACGGAATCGTCTTCAGCCGTCGAAACTCCTCCGCCGCCGCCTGCA
>JANOHH010001369.1:0-1624 GCA_031406395.1 Verrucomicrobiota bacterium
CTTTTTTGCCGCCTCGATCCATGCCAGATCGCGCGAACCCTCGGCATAACGCGACGGCTTCGCGCCCGCGCCGGACAGCAATTGAATCATGGCTTCATCCTTCGCCTTGACGGCGTAGGCCATCGCGGTGAGACCGTTTGAGTCCACCGCATCGAGATCGGCCTTGGCGGCGACAAGCAACTTGGCGATGTCAGCGAATCCCTTTCTCACACTCACGATCAATGGCGTCGCTTCGCGTACGTACTCCGGATTCTTCATGTGCGTGGTGCGCACCATGCCCTCGATCTTCACTTCAGGCTCGCCAAACTCGCCAATGCTCGCGCCGTCCTGCGCGTCCACGTCGGCGCCATGCCGAAGAAATAACTCGACGAGTTCCTTGCGATTCTCGGAGACCGCTTTCATCAGAACGCGGGGCCCAAATTTGGGTTTCAATTTCACATCGGCTCCGGCCCGGATCAGTTCTTCGGCGGCGGTGAGGCTGTTCGCCTCCACGGCCCGCGCCAGCACCGGCCCAAAATACTTTTGATAATTTACATCCGCACCCGCCTTGAGGAGGGCGTGCAGTATTTCCACGTCGCGGGATTTCACCGCGTTCTCCAGCGGAGTGCCCATCGGTGGATCGTAATTCACGTCCGCACCGCGCTGGATGAGAAGCAAAGCCAGCCGCGTGTTGCCCGCGCAGGCCGCGGAACACAGCCGCTCCGGCACGCGCGCTCCGGCGGCGAGCAGTGCTTCAACCATCTCGAACCCCGCCAACGATTCAACCTCGGCCTTCGCAATCTGTTTCGCCGTGGGCATCCTGCCGAACAGCGTTGGCTCCTTCTGGTGACACACCGCATGTGCCCTGTTGCTCAGGTCCGCCGCCTTTTCGGCGGCGTCAGCCGTTGGCTTGCGTCCTTCCGCGATGAGCTTCTTGACCGCCGAAATATCGGCGGCTTCGATGGCCGCGAGGAATTGGTCAGCGGGAGATGGCTTTTGGGACGGCTTCTTTGCCATGACGCCATTGTAGAAGCCCGGGCGCGTTTGAAAAGATTGATGGCACACAACTCTAGATCTCGAATCGCGCCCGTCGAGCCTGTCAGCAATCCCGATGAAGTCACCGTGCAAGAGATGAAGAAGGCGCTGGATAATCCGAGCCTCGGCATCAAGGTCCTTGACGTGCGCATAGCCGCCCAAGTCGAGATCGCGAAAGTGGCCGGGGTGACATTGCTGCCGGGGAGCCGCGTCAAATGCTCGTTTCCTTGGCACGGCGGCATGCAATTCCCGCCCAGTATTTGCCAATTCTGCGTTAGCCCTTTCGACCGTAGCGTGGTTTGATCTATATCAGAAAGGGCCAAACTATGCTACTCGAAGACGCGCTCGACAAATATCCACTCGCAACCAAACTGCGCGACGGCACCCCGGTGGTGGTCCGTCCGCTCAACCGCCGTGACGATCTGCGGTTGCAAAAATTCTTTCATATCGTGCCGGAAGAGGAACGGCTGTTCGTCAAACAGCCCATTACGGATCGCACGCTGTTCCGCCAATGGTGTCGCCAGCCGGATTTCGAGCGCAATCTGCCGCTCCTCATGTTGCATGGCAAGAAGGTGATCGGGGAAGCGACCTTGCATCAGCGCGGCGGCGG
>JANOHH010001263.1:0-1453 GCA_031406395.1 Verrucomicrobiota bacterium
ACAGCGTCACCAGCATCGGGCAAGACGTGTTTTCCTACTGCTACAGCCTGACCAATTTTTCAGTGGATGCCGCCAATGCGGTTTACAGCAGTCTCGGCGGGGTCTTGTTTGACAAGGCGCAAACGACGTTGATTCAATTTCCCGGCGGGCGCGGCGGCAGTTACGCCCTCCCCAACAGCGTCACCAATATCGGGGACTATGCGTTTCGCGACTGCACCAGCCTGACGAGTGTGACGATCCCCAACAGCGTCACCAGCATCGGGAATTATGCGTTCTATGACTGCACCAGCCTGACGAACCTCACGTTTCTAGGCAATGCGCCGACCGGAGGCTCGGACGTGTTCGTCAACGTCGGCGCGGGTGCGACGGTTTATTACTACAACGGCACCACTGGCTGGGGGCCAACGTATGGCGGCTTGCCTACCGTGATGCTGGGCGCGCCTGCGCCGCAAGTCGGCACCGGCAGCGCGGGCGTAAAACCGGGCGGTTTCGGCTTCACCATCAACGGCATCCTCAATCAAACCATCGTGGTCGAGGCCAGCACCAATCTGACGAACTGGCAATCCATCCGGACCAACACCCTGTCCAGCGGATCCACCAATTTTGTGGATCCGCAATGGCTGAATCACCCGCACCGCTTCTATCGCCTGGTCCAACCCTAGAGGAAAATATGAAATCGAATCTGCTTCTACTCATCGCCACGAGCTGCGTGGTATCACCGCTGTCCGTGACAGCCCAAACTCCCGTCCTGCTCAGGACCTTCAACAACCCTACGCCCGCCGCTTTCGATAATTTCGGCACGGCGGTGGCGGCACTCGGAAACGACCGCGTTCTTGTCGGCGCGCCTTATGATGATACGAGCGCGACCAACGCCGGTGCGGTCTATTTGTTCCACACCAACGGAACGTTGCTCACAACTTTTACCAATCCATACCCGTCGAGCGGCTTTGGCGGCGCCATCACTACCTTGGGGAGCGACCGGGTGGTGATTGGCTCAACGGATGGGTTCGCGCTCGGCCCAACGACGGGGAGCGTTCATCTGTTTACAACCAACGGTGCCCTGGTGAAGACCATTAGCGGATGGGCATCGCCCGTTGTCGCGTGCGGAAATGACAAGCTGCTCATTGGCCCCGACTTGTACGACACCAATGGCACTCTCCTGACTACGTTTGAAAACCCGGAAACGAACCAGACCACCGCGCTGGGATATTCAGTGGCGGCCTTCGGCATTGATCGCGTGCTCATTAGCGCGAACGACATCACCTACTCCGCCGGGATCGTTTACCTCTTCAACACCAACGGCACGCTGCTGACCACCATCACCAATCCGGCCCCGGGAGCGGAAGCCTATTTTGGCCTCTCGGTCGCCGCTGTGGGTACGGATCGCATCCTCATCAGCGCGTATGGCGATGACGCGCTGGGGAGCGACCCCGGACGAGTTTATGTGTTCAAC
>JANOHH010001265.1:0-5589 GCA_031406395.1 Verrucomicrobiota bacterium
ATGCCGCGCGCACGTTTTTCAGTTGCCCCCCAGACTTCCGCGATGCCGGGCTGACTTTCCAACAGCGAGCGGACAGCGTTTTCCAGCGCGGGATCATCCAAATGAACATGCGCCACTTGATGATCGGCAACGGCAAAGACACGGCAAGCACCAGCGTCAAGCAGTTCGCACCCCAGTTCTTCCTTCACGGTCAGCAAGCCGCGTTCGCGAAACAGTCGGTTCAGATGCACTGGCTCGTCCACCGCACTGATGCCGTATTCCGAGAGCAGGACCACTTGCACGGATTGCCGAGCGAAGAAACCCAGCAAATCACCCACGATCGCATCAATCCGCCGGAGGTCGGAGGCAATCACCGGATGATTCGGCCCATAGCGCTGGAGGTTGTAATCCAGATGTGGCAGATAAACCAGGTTGAGCGTCGGTTTGAACTTGCGCTCGATCCATTTGGCGGATTCCGCAATCCAAAGGGACACGGCATCGGCGGCAAACCGGCTGGAATCCACCCCCGCCGCCGGCCCCCAAAACCCAGGGAATGGAAATTCACCGAGGTCATGCTTGATGTCGGTGCGGACGGAAGAGGGCCACGCGTAGATATCGAAAAGCTTCCGGCCATCCGCCGGATACATGGGGCGCGGCGTGATGGACCAATCCGCGCCGGAATACATGTTGTACCACCAAAAAAGCTTCGCGCAGGTAAAGTTGGAATCCGCTTCGCGCAAGGTCTCCCAGATTTTCTTCCCCGCTACGAGATGGTTGGATTGTTTCCAGAACTGGACCTCCGCCAGTTCGCGGTTGTACCAGCCATTGCCCACGATGCCATGCTCCGCCGGCGTGCGGCCGGTCAGGTAATTCGATTGCGCCGTGCAGGTCACGGCAGGAAAAGCAGGCGTGATGCGGGCCAACGCGCCGCGCTGCCGAAAAGCATTGATGCACGGGGTGTTCGCGCCGAGCAAAGACTCGGACAAGCCAACCACATTGATAACCGCAGTGCGTGTCACGCCTTGGGAACTGATTGCGGTTTGACGCGGGCTTGATGACGGACCTGCAGTTCGTTGATGGCCTCGCCGATCACGGCCCGATCCATTTCCGACACTTCAAATCCCTGTCCGATGTCCTTGAGCAAGGTGATGGCCAATGTGCCGCCCAAATGCTCGCGAAACTCCTCCAGCCCTTCGAGCACGAGCATCTCATGCCGCGAGTTCTCACGTACCAAGTCAGCGACGAACAGTTCATATCCGAGGGTTTCGAGTAAGCGCAACACCCGTTCCGCATTTTCTGCGGACAACAAACCACCGCGCCGAGAATAAACCACATCCAGAGCCACGCCAATTGCCACGGCTTCGCCATGCCGCAGGGTAAAGTTCGAAATCTGCTCCAGCTTGTGCGCCGCCCAATGGCCGAAATCCAGCGGCCGAGCCGACCCAAACTCGAACGGGTCCCCGCTGGTGGCGATGTGAGTGACATGCAGCTCGGCGCAACGCCGGATGAGCTGGCGCACCGGTTCGGGCTCGAAATTTGCCAACGCACGCGCGTTACTTTCAAGCGATTCAAAAAACTCCCGGCTGCGGATGCACGCCACTTTGACCGCTTCCACGAAGCCGGCGCGCGCATCGCGTTCCGGCAGCGTACCGAGCAAGGTGAAATCGTTGATGACCGCAAACGGCGGCGCAAACGTGCCGATGAAATTCTTTTTACCGAAGGCATTGATCCCGTTTTTCACGCCAACGCCCGAATCACACTGGCTCAGTGTCGTGGTAGGTATTCGGACGTGGCGCACCCCGCGATGCGCCGTGGCCGCCGCGAGTCCAGCCATGTCCAGCAACGCGCCGCCACCCACGGCAATCAGATAAGAATGCCGGTCAATGTGATGCCGATTGATCGCGGCGTGAATTTCGGCGACGGAAGACCAAGCGGCTTTGGATTGCTCGCCACCCTGGCAAATCATCGGCGGGTGAACCAGCGTCAGCGCGGCCTCGTGAGCGGAGAAGTAATTCGTGATCGCGGCGGCCAGGCCCGGCTGCGCGGCGGCCAAGTCGCCATCCAGCACGACCAACACCCGACCTGGCCCACCGCCCTCCCGCAGGACGTCCTGCAATACTTTGTTGCCCGGGCCGAAAATACCGTCAGCAAACACCACACGATGTTGCCAAGTGACCCGGATGGTGCGTTCAATCAAATCCATGTATTCAATAGCCTTCAGCTTTCCAAATTCACCTTATCACTAGCAAGCGTAGACGCATCCGGGCGAGCGATTGAGCGATTGAAACCGTCGGACATTCAACTGCGCGTGGGGTATGCAGTTCGGCCAAAAAAAAACGGCTCTGAAACGTGAGTCTCAGGGCCGTAAATTGGTTGCGGGGCTAGGATTTGAACCTAGGACCTTCAGGTTATGAGCCTGACGAGCTACCGGGCTGCTCCACCCCGCGATCCGTTCACAGCCAAGAATGCCCGAGGCCAGCCGTGATGCAAGCACTATTATTTCGGTCGTCGTGTCGCAAACCGAGTTGGAATGCGTTTTAAATCCCTGGGCAACGGATTTGGACGTTGGTTGGCGTGAGGGACGAGTTGGTCGAGGTCACCGTCGCGCCGGGAGGCCGCTGCAAGAGCCGGTGACATCCGCCGCCTCGGTCTATTTCAGTAAACCACCTTGTTTAAAGGATACTCCGTCACGCCCTCCGCGCCGGCGGCTTTGAGGGCGGGAATTAATTCGCGCACGATGTGTTCGTCAATGATCGTCTCGACGGCCACCCAGCCCTTGAGGCTGAGATTGGAGATGGTCGGGTTACGCAAGGCCGGTAGGTTCGCGAGCAACTTCGACAAATCTTTTTCACGGATATTCATTTTCAAGCCGACCTTGGTCTCGGCTTCGAGCGCCCCTTTGAGCAGTAGCGCAATCGTCTCGATTTTTCGCCGCTTCCATTGGTTCTTCCACGCGGTCGGATTCGCGATGAGCCGGGGCGTGGAACTGAGCAACTCGTCCACGATGCGCAATTTGTTCGCGCGCAGGGAGGAGCCGGTCTCGGTGACTTCAACGATGGCGTCCACGAGCTCATGAGCCTTCACTTCCGTGGCGCCCCAGGAAAACTCCACCTCCGCCTTAACGCCGTGTTTCCGCAAATACTTCCGGGTGAGATTGACGACTTCCGTCGCGATGCGTTTGCCTTTCAAGTCTTTCACCGACTTGATCGGCGAATCTTCCGGCACGCACAACACCCAGCGGGCGGGTTTGCGTGAAACCTTGCTGAACAGGAATTCCCCAACCTCGTGGACCTTCGAACCGTTCTCCATGATCCAGTCGTGACCCGTGATGCCACAATCCAGGTAGCCGTGCTCGACGTAGCGGCTTATTTCCTGCGCACGGATGAGGCGAACTTCCATTTCGGGGTCGTCCACGTAAGGGATGTAGGAACGATTGCTGACCGAGATGTTCCAGCCAGCTTTGGCCATCTTCTGTACGGTCGCATCCTGCAAACTGCCCTTCGGCAAACCGAATCGGAGTATGTTCTTGCTGCTCATAAAGCATTTTTAGGGTAGCGAGTATCCTCGGCCAAGTCCATCCCGGCATCCGGCAATCCCGGAGTTGCTCGCATTAAAAGGATAAACCAGAGAATACACAAACCAGGTGAGCCTTGGATGCTTTTGTTTTCGTTGGCAGCTTTCGTGGTTTCAAATTGGTTTCCGAATCACACGTCGACCCTGCACCAAAACCTCCCCACGCGCAATCGCGGCGACACAGCGGGGATACAATTCATGCTCCGCCGTGTGAATTCGCGCGTGCAGCGTCGCTGCGGAGTCGTCGTCCAGCACTGGCACGGTTTGCTGGCCGATGATCGCGCCGGAATCTACGCCCGCATCCACAAAATGCACCGTGCAACCCGTAACCTTCACCCCTTGATCCAGCGCCTGCTTCCATGCTTCCAAGCCGGGGAACGACGGCAACAACGACGGATGCACATTCACGATCCGACCCTCGAACGCCCGGAGGAAATCGCCTTTCAGCACGCGCATGAAACCCGCAAGCACGATCAAATCCACCTGGGCCGCCTGCAACGCCGCTACGAAGGCGCGCTCTGCCTCCTCGTCCAATTTCGTGCGAAATTTCCCAGGCGCGATGAAGTGCGCCGGCAGCCGGCGCTGACGCGCCTGCTCCAGAATCCCCGCCTCCGCCACGTCGCTCACCACGATGGCGATCTGCGCCGGGACTTTTGCTGCGGCGATCGCTTCCGCAATCGCGACGAAGTTCGAGCCTTTGCCCGAACCGAGCACGCCGAGTCGAAATGGTTTGTCGCTATTCACGCTATGTAATTTCCGATCGCGGCTGGGTCAGTGCAAGCTTTGACATTTTGGCCTGCACGGGCAAAGCGCATCGGCGAAAGCGCTTTGGTCGGGAAGTATGGCGGTGGGCCGGATCACCACCTTTTCCACCTATGCCGGGAGCAAGTCTTGTTTGGGCAGTTGAGCGAAAAATTCCTCAGCCACGATAAAACCCACACACGCCGACGCCCCGCAGCGACACGGATGGTCGCGATAATCCTCCAGTCCGTAGCCGTAATTGAAGGTCAACTCCTCCCCGACCTGAATCTCCCGCAACGCTAAGATCCAAATCCGCCCCTCATCCTGCTCCGCCTCGCAGTTGGGCGCGCACCCGTGATTGAGAAACCGCGCCGCATTCCAGTCCACATGGCCATTGAGATCGAACTCGTCGTCAATGTCGAAGATATACACGTTGTCGGCCTCGCACTGGATCCGCGATTCGGCTTTGGTAATTCGCTCACCGATGTATTCGATTACCCGCGTTCCGGCGGCAATGGTTTGGCGGGCGTAACCACCGGTGCCGTGAATTTGCGAATGCCGGAATTGAATCAGTTCCGTTTCGCAGACAACGACAATCGTTTCCGCCGCCAGAGGTGCAAGGCTACTTTCCATGTGGGGGCGGAATCTGCCCTAAAGCGCGGGAATGTCGAATCCATATTCACGGCAAAATCCTTCGATCGGTGCTCGAATATCGATACGGCGACGGGTGAACGGATCGGCGAACGCCAAGCGCACGGCCCGCAGTCCCAACCTGCAGTGATCCCGCCCGCGACCATAAATGTCATCCCCCACGACCGGCCCGGCGGTCTCGGCAAGGTGCAAGCGGATCTGATGCGTGCGCCCCGTAAGTGGCTGGGCGGCGATGAGAGTTCGGGGACCGATGGTTTGCAGCACGCGGAAATGCGTCTCCGATTCCTTCCCTTCGCGGTCGTCCACGCGCATCCGACCGATCTGGCCCGGGGCCGGTCCGAGCTTGAGCAGGCATGTCCATTCCGACTTTTGCGGCACGCCCTCCACGACCGCCAGGTAAGTCTTCTCCATCCGCCGATCCTCGAATAAAACCGAATACGACTCCACCGCGCCGGGGCTTTTCGCGAACAGCAAGATTCCCGTCGTCTCCGCATCCAGCCGGTGCACAAACTTGAGGAATTTCAGCCCCCGCGACCGCGCCCAGAAATCGCCCGCACCAATGGACGAAACGACGGCCGCCTGCAAATTCCAATTCGTCTTCTGCCAGGAATACGGCACGAGCATCCAGCCGCGCGGCTTGTCGAT
>JANOHH010001287.1:0-5974 GCA_031406395.1 Verrucomicrobiota bacterium
GTCAACACCCGCCTCTCCAAACGCCTTGAGGACATTGGCGAATTTCACAGCGCCAAATTGTTTCGCCTGCTCGTTTATTGCGGTGAGGCGATCTGGTGTCGCTTTCGTTATGGCGTAACCAATTTTTATTACATTCCCGCGCCCGGCAAGACCTCCGCTCTCTATCGCGACTGGATGGTGCTGCTGATCTGCCGCCCGTTCTTTAGACGCATCATCCTCCACTGGCATGCCGCCGGCCTGGCCAAGTGGCTTGAAACCTCGGTGCAGATGCGGGCCCGCGTCCTGACGTACCGCTGCGCGCGCCAGGCCGATCTCAGCATCGTCCTGTCACGCTACAACATGGCGGATGCGGAAAAGCTTTTGCCCCAGCGGATTCGCGTGGTCAGCAATGGCATCCCGGACCCCTGTCCCGAATTTCGGCAGGCGATTCTGCCGCGTCGGCGCGCGCGGTTTGCCGCCCGCACCTTGCTTTTCGCCGGCCGGTCACTCGCCGCCGAGGACTATCACGAAACCGGCGGCGATCCGCAGGTGATCAAGGTTTTATTCCTCGCCCACTGCATGGAGGAGAAGGGGTTGTTCGACGCGATGCGTTCCGTGGTGCTGGCCAATCGCACGCTTGCCGGGCAAAGCTCGTCCGTCCGCATGAAGCTGCTCGCCGCCGGCACTTTTGTCACCGCCGGGGAGCGGGACAAGTTCGACCAGTTGATGACGGACCCGGAATTTAACCGCGCCGTGGATTACCTCGGGTTCGTTTCGGGCGACGGCAAACAGCGTGCGCTGCGGGAATGCGACCTGTTCTGTTTTCCAACTTATTATCTCGGCGAGAATCAACCGGTGAACCTCATCGAGGCGCTGGCGTTCGGGCTGCCCGTGGTCACGACCCGGTGGCGCTCGCTTTCCGAAATGCTCCCGGCAAACTACGCTGGCCTCGTCCCAATCCGCGCGCCGGACAAAGTTGCCGCCGCCATGCTGAATCTCATGACCCAGCAAACCAGCGAGGGTTTCCGTCAGATGTTCCTCGCGCGGTTCACGCTCGAAGCCCATCTGAGCAAGCTTGCCGAAGCCCTTGTCACCGTCGAGCCACCCGCCGCTGCCACGGTTGCCGCCCCGGCCCTTGCGTCGCGCTGAACTCTCGCGTTCACCGCGTAGGCCGGAAGCCCCCAAGGGGCACGGAATCACCGGGTTCGCGTGGGTTGACCGCAAATTCATTGTGCAATGACTCCGGGTCGCTACTTTTGAGTCAGTGAAGATCGGAATCCTGCAACTCAACTCGACGATCGGAGACTTCGAGTCTAATCGCCAGAAACTCGTCGCCGCCTACCAACGAGCGGTGCAGCAGGGCGCCGAATTTGTCCTTGCGCCGGAACTTTTCCTCTGCGGCTACCCGCCCCGGGATCTGCTGCTGCGTTCGGATTTCATCGAAGCCAATCTCACCACCCTGGCCAACTCCGCTGAGGCGGTGGGCCCGGTGCCGCTCTGTGTCGGCTTCGTGGATAAAAGCCCAGCCCGGCCCGGGCGCTCGCTCTCTAACTCCGCCGCCGTTCTCCAAAGCGGTAAAATTGTCTGGCGACAAAACAAGTCACTGCTACCGACGTACGACGTGTTTGACGAGGATCGCTATTTTGAGCCCGCCAAAACCACCGCTCCGTTCGAACTCCAAGGCCGTAAGCTCGGCATCACGATTTGTGAGGACATCTGGAACGACGAAGATTTCTGGACCGACCGCCGTTACCGCCGCGACCCGGTGAAGGAACTGATTGCCCAGGGCGCCGACCTCATTCTCAACCTGTCCGCCTCGCCGTGGCACGTCGGCAAAGAGCAGACGCGGCTGGAGATGCTCCAGCGCGTCGCCCGCGATGAACGGGTGCCCCTCGTGGAGGTCAATGCGGTGGGGGCCAACGATGAATTGATTTTCGACGGCCACAGCGTCGCGCTCGATCGGCAGGGCGAAGTCCTCGCGCTTGGCAAAGGCTTCGCCGAGGACGTGCTCGTCGTGGAAGTGGATGGCCAAACTGCCGCCACAAAACCGAATTGGCCGGCCCAGGAGGAACAGCTTTTCCGCGCGCTCTCGTTGGGCCTCCGCGACTACGTTCAGAAGTGTGGGTTCCAGTCGGTGGTGCTGGGCTTGTCCGGCGGCATTGACTCGGCGCTTACGGCAGTGCTGGCCGTGGACGCGCTCGGCGCAGACAAAGTCATGGGTGTCTCCCTGCCCGCGCGCTATTCGAGTCCCGGCAGTCTCACTGACGCCGAGGTGCTCGCAAAAAATCTCGGGATCCGTTACGAAATCATCCCGATCGAGCCGGCGTTTAAAGCCGTTGAGGGTCAACTCGCGAAAGTGTTCGCCGGGACGAGGCCGAACGAGGCGGAAGAGAACCTTCAATCGCGTTTGCGCGGCGTCACGCTCATGGCGCTTTCGAACAAATTCGGTTCACTGGTGCTGACGACCGGCAACAAATCCGAAATGGCCGTCGGCTATTGCACCCTTTACGGCGACATGTGCGGCGCGCTGGCGGTGATTGCGGACGTGTTCAAGACCGAGGTGTACAGCATTTCCCGCTGGATCAATCGCGAACGCGTCATCATTCCGACCGACTCGATCACAAAGCCACCAAGCGCAGAACTCCGTCCCGATCAGAGGGATCAGGATTCGCTCCCGCCCTACGACGTGCTCGATGCGGTTCTTGCGCACTACGTCGTGGAGCATTTGAGCAAGGAGGACATCATTCAACGCGGTTTTGCGCCCGCCGTCGTCAATGATGTGATCAACAAGGTCACCTTCACCGAATACAAACGTCGGCAAGCCGCCCCAGGTCTAAAAGTTTCACCGCGCGCTTTTGGCATGGGCCGTCGCAATCCCATTGCCCAGCGCTTTCGTGCGACCCGCTAGGTGACTCCGATGGAAGTTTCGATCATCTCGGCCGGCTCCAATTAGAGCGAGAGGGAACCTCCGTTGGCCGTCTTTTGACTCGCGGTTCGCCGTCCGCCGGGTGGGTGTATTCCAATACCGCGATTGAACATCGCGCTATGGTAGGCAACCATTCGGCACAGCCATGAAAATATTCATTCACGACTGGCCCACAAAACTGTTCTTTCCCAGCGCGCTGCTGCGGTTGGCCGCGACCGGAATTCGTGCAATCGTACGGGCCGCTGCGCGACGGGCATTCACCCGAAACCGGTTTGCTTCAGGAACGGTCGAAGGACGGATCGAAATAGCGCTTCCGGTGCCGGAGACCGGCTCGAGTTGACTTGAGGAGCACTTTACAGTTCTTGCTTATCGCCGCCGCGAAGCCCCGTGTTACAGCGCAAGCGCCTGACGAAACTCGGGATGCGTTTGCTGGAGGATGCTGGTGATGCGGGCGCGCTCTTCTTCCCCAAGGTAGGCATATTGCGGATCGGGATTCGTCGGGTGGAGCGCCTGACCGAGCCGGCTGTACACCTTGCGCTTCAAGGCTTCGGGCAGGGCGAGAAAGCTTTCTGAGTAGATGAGATAACTGCAACGGTTCTGGAACAGGTGTCCGCGCAGATGGAAATCCTTCAGCGAGCGGTCATCGCGGTCGCGAGGGGTGCCGGTTTGAAAGGCGCTTTGAAAGGCCGGTGCACCTTCGAGGCCTTGCGGCAGGCGGGCTTCATCCTTGAAAAGTAAATCGTTCACCACATCCTTGGCCGCACCTTCAAACACCCGTTTGACGCTGTCGTAGGTTAGTTCCTCGGTCACCGGTTCCTTCAGGTCGTGTTGCAGATTCCGTTGATAGGCCAGCATGCGGCGGCAGTCTTGCGACGCACGGGTAAGGGTGTTCTGCATGGCCAGTTGATGTTCGTAAACCAACAGCGCGATGATTTCGCTGCCGGGTGCGAGATAAGATTTCGTTTCGATGAAGCGGGCAAGGTCCGTGATGTTGGCCCCGCGCTTCAGGTCCACCACCAGTTCGCCATTCTTGTCCGAGGCCAGGACATTCCCCCGGTGCAACGCGGTGCCGTGTTTCCCGGTCACATACCACCCGGCCCAGCGGTTTGTGAAGGGCGTGCGAAAATCCACCACCTCGGAGCCAAAGCGCAACAGCGGCTCCCCTTCTGTGTCGGTGAACACCGAGCGGACAAAAATACCCGGAATGCCGCGCACAAAGGTGCCGCCGTGACAACTCAGACATTCGTTGTCGCGCACAAACCTCGGCTCATCGGCGTTGGGATTAAAACTGTAGAAGACCGGACCCAGGAGCGGATCAATCGTCGTGACTTCGACCAGGCCCGACGGAAGCCAGCCGACGTAACAGGTGTCCGAAAAATAAAGCGCGCGGGGATGATCCGGGCGAATGCGTTGCCGTTGCAAGCTCGTCTTGGAAAAAACCAGCATCTGGCTCTCGATGGGGATGTTTAGTGCCCGCAGCAGGCTGCGCACAATTTCTTTCCCGCTGCCGGTCAGTTTCAGATCGCCCGCCGCCATCCGTTTCTGAACCGCCACCAGCGCGTCGCGGGGTTGCGTGGCGGAGTAACTGATCGGCGGTTGTTCATACGTCTCTGTGCCCTGAGCCTGGCCGGCCCGTGTGGTCAGAACCACGAGCGCCGTCGCCGCCGCAAATTTCAGTCGTAGCATCATTGGTTGCCCGGATTGAACTGGTCCTCCGACGTTTGCCGCCGTAACCGTCAACCCAGTCTCAGCATAGGCTAGCATTCAAAGGGCTGAATTGACTTCCGTCAACCTTTCGCGCGAACGTTCCGAAGTCTTCTAGTCGAAGATCTTACTGTTCTTGGTGACGGAGCGGCCTATCTCCGGTTCGGTTCGTGCCCGGTTCGGCGGCCGGCGTTCCACTGCCTCAAGAGCGCGGCAATTTTTCGCGATAGCGGGTGGGGGATTCGCCAGCGATCCGGCGGAAGACACGGTTGAAGTGGCTTAAGGATTGAAAGCCCGAGGCAAAAGCGATTTCGCTGATCCGCAGGTTCGGATTGAGCAGGAGATTCCGGGCTTTCTCCACGCGCACCCGCGAGAGGTAATCGGTAAAATTCAAACCCGTGGCCTTCTTGAACATTTTGCAGAAGTAAAACGTGCTGGTATTGACTGCTTTGGCAACGTCACCTAGCGAGATCTCGTCGGCTTGATGTTCCTTGATAAACTGCTTGGCGCGAGTGATGGCGGGCGGCTCGGCATTGGCGTTGCGGACGAGTAACTGGTTGCTGACGAGGGAGAGGTGCTGCGCGAAAATCGTGAGCAGATGCACGACGGACTCGTACTGCTGCGGCGAGATGACGCGGGTTTGAAAGTACGCTTCCTCGAGCCGGCGTAAATCCACCTTCCAGCCCCAGTCCACGAGCTGCTTCACCGTGCGGGCAAACTGCGCGCGGGTGGGCTTCTTGAGGAAGATCTGACCGGTCTGGAGGAACCCGAGCAACTCATCGCCGATGGAAACCGGCACGCCGGTGTCGCACAGCCCGGCGAAACATTTTACCGTGCGCGGGCCGGCGCCGGCGGCCTCGGTGATTTTCTGCTGGGTTTCGAGACAGGCGGCGCAGGCCCGGTTGTTTTCGGCCATCAGGGCGCAGAAAGGGGTCTCGGCTTTTTTTCCGCGTTGGGCGATCTGCCATGATTCGACGGGTCGCAGGGTCAGCGGCAGACCGGTGGTCTTGCTGAAGGCGCGTTCGTAGTCCTGATAAATTTGGGAGCGCGTCAGGGCTTCGATGAACCGTTTGTTGGCTTCGTGTTCCACGCGGTCACATTAGCCACGCGCCGGCAGCGCGACAAGCGGCAAAGCCGGGTAAAGCCCGGCAAAGTTTCCGCCGGGTCCGCCAACCGCGCGCTTCGTTAAACGGGGTGGGGGATTCCAAGATAATTCCACAACCAAAACAGAGCTTGCATTCCGGCGGGGTTTTTGTAGCTTGGTCATGCCGTTTTTGGAAGCGAGCGTAGCTCAGTCTGGTAGAGCGTCACGTTGCCAACGTGAATGTCGAGGGTTCGAATCCCTTCGCTCGCTCCATTTTTCCC
>JANOHH010001370.1:0-7253 GCA_031406395.1 Verrucomicrobiota bacterium
CGTGGCAGGCATAATTTGTGGTGGGATTCTAGGGGCAAGAAGGTGGTTTGATCACCAAAAAAATCCAGCGGTTGGTGCAAGAGTCATGGAAGGCGACTGGGGATTCTGTCCAGTTCGAGCCCCGAAGTTGAACGCAGGGCAAATGAGGTAGGGACAGCCCGCTGCGCTGTCCTCGACCGCGAGTAGCGGTCGGAAGGAATTGTGCAACGAACGTACGCTGCCGGTATTCGTTCCGCGCCTAATCCGGCGCGGGGACGGCGCAGCGCACCGTCCCTACCAACTTCGGAGTTTGAGCTTAACGTAGAGCGCTCAGGCTCAGAAGAAACTTCAACGGCACATCCACGCGCTTCCGCCACGCCCGTTCCGAATGCTCTTCACCGGGGAAATGTTTCGTAAGCCAGTTCGTCCCGGCCATATAACCCGCGCCCTTCATCTGCGCATCCACCTGTTGTTGCAGCGCTTCGTAGCCTGCTTCTTTGGTTTCGTTGCCGTAGTCGAAATAGATTCGGTGTGTTTTGGGATCGGGCAACGCGGACTTCAGGTCACGAGCGCTTACACCGCCGGCCACCGTCCATGCCGTGGAAAGACACGCCGCACCGCCAAACACCTCCGGGTATTCGCAAATGGCATAAATCGAAATCAGTCCGCCCATGCTCGAGCCCAGAATGCTGGTGGACTCGCGACCGGGCACCGTCCGGTAGCGGGCATCAATTGCCGGTTTCAATTCGCGCACCAGATAGCGCAGGTAGGCGTCGCCGAGCGGTTGCCGCCGGGCGGATTTGAACATGTCCGGCAGATCAGATTCCTTCACGCGCTCGAACGGCTTCTGCGGCATGTATTCCGAAAGTCGCTTCGGCGTGTTCCAAATGGCGACCACGATGGCTTCGGGAACTTGTTTCGCGTCAATCAGGCGCGTCATGGTTTCGTCAATGCCCCAGTCCACTCCGATGAAGGAGGTGGCCGGATCGAAAATATTCTGGCCATCCTGGCAGTAGATCACGGGGTAGCGCCGCGCCTTTGCCGCGGCCGAGAAATAGCCGGGCGGCAGCCAGACGTCCACGTTGCGGCGATCTACGAATTGGGAATCCATCGGCGCGAGATGCTCCACGGTGCCGGTGACACGGGGATGCAGGCCCGCCGGTGGCCCGTTCGTGTCGCCGTGCGTCGCCGGAGCGACCAGCATCAAACCCGCAAGCAGAACCGCTGCAGGCTGCATAGTATCGGTTTGCGTTTTCATTTGTTGGCGGCGAGCACAGCATCAAGGTGCCCTTGCTGCGTTCAGGAATGGCGACAGCGATTGTCGGTCAGGTCGCTAGTTCACTTGTGGTCGCTGGGTGGTGGTGGCCGGGCTTGGCCCCAGCCGGCGACAACGGGAAACGCTTTAGCGGCAGGACCGCCGCGTTCGTACTGCCCTCCTGAATGGAATAGGCTTGGTTGACTGGCAGCGCTGAAAAGGCTTGGCGGAGGCCCGAAGTTGGCCAGAAAACTTCGATGGCCGAGATCACCTTGGCTTCGCCCAGTCCAATCTCCTGACGCAGCGGGTTGGCGCCGAAACTGCCGCCCGAATTAACCGTCTTGGATATGGCCCGCTGGCCTTGCGCCGTCGCCACCGTCACCTTAATGCGGGCGCCAATGGCGGCCCGATTCGACTTGGTGCCGACGAGTTTTAGTTTGAGCCAGTTGTTTCCGTGGCCGGGATTCTCAAACAGCGTGTTTCGATATACATCTCCGCTATATGCACCGCCGTCCCGGCTCGCGCTGATAGAATCCCTTCGTCGGCCACGAAACGTCCGGGCCGACAATTCGGTTTTCATTGAGCGCAGCGTAAACTCCGCGTGCTTGCGCTGCCATTTCTTTTTTTTCGCAGTGCCAAACTTTTCACTCGGTTTCCGGAGGTGTCCGGATAATTGAACCCAAGGCGGCGCTGGATTGCCAACGGGCGATCCATTCCCGGTTCACCCAGCCGAGCGGCCGCACCGTCGGCGAGGTTGAACTCCGCTAGAGAAAGGCGCGGCCAATTTTTGGCTGGAGTTTGACAAGATCCGATGGGCTCGCCGGGCCATGGAGGCGTAACGTCATCCCAACGGACGGTGCCAAAGCAATGCTCTTGCAAATAGCGAGCGGCAAAAAAACTACCTCTCAATAAGATGAACATGTCAGAATCCCCCGAAGATTTTTCTCCCAAAACCCCTCGCATTTGTCCGGTGACCGGGCGGGTGCTGAATTCGCCGGTCAAGCCCAAGCGGGGGATGTCGCTGCGGCTGTTGACTTGGCTGTTTTCGGGGATGGGAGTGGCCTCGCTGATCTGGTTTCTGGTGCGGGTTTTGCCGAAGCCCAGCCGCGCGGCCTATCCCTGCCAGCGGGTGGCCTTTCCGGTGGCGAGCAGTTTTGTGGTGTGGTTGCTCGCGGTGGCCGCTTCGGCCTTTGCCTGGCGGAAGGCCCGGGCTTGGGACGCACGTTTCTGGCGGGCTTGTTTGTGGGGGGCGGCCGCTGTGGCCGGTGGCGCCCTGGTCATTGCCAGTTTGCCGACGCTGCGCTCCTTTGCCGGCAACCCACCCCACGGTCCGGTGGGGACGGCCAAAGGCATTTTTCCGGGCCGTGTGGCCTGGGTCCATGCGCCCCAGGCGACGAGTTGGGAGGGTTACAATTCCACCGAACATTGGTTCGAAACCAACCACACGGATCTCGCCACGGTGGCGGGGATGTTGTCCAAGGCCATTCAATCGGTGGGCGGCGCCAATTCGGACGCGGTGGCTTGGGACGCGATTTTCAAGCACTACAACCAGAATCATGGCAAGGGATCGCGCGGCTACCAGGCGGGAGAAAAGGTGGCCATCAAGATCAATCTGACCACCTGTAACGCCCGCTCCGGCAGCAGCACCGTGGACATCAACGGCACCTACGAGAAACAGAATTCCTACGATGGCCATTGGCTGAACTCCATCGATACGTCGCCTCAGCTCCTGCTGTCCCTCCTGCGTCACCTCGTAAATGTCGCCGGCGTGAATCAGACCAACATCTCCCTGGGCGATCCCACGGGGAACTTTCCCAAATACCTCTGGGATCGGCTGCATCCCGAGTTTCCGAATGTTGTCTATTTCGACAACTACGGCCGGCAGGGCCGGACGCGGGTCGAACTCTCGCCGGTGCCGTTTTACTGGAGCGTCACCAATGCCGTGACTCCCGGCCAGCCCGTCGTTCAGGATTATGTGCCCGTGCCGTTTGCGCAGGCGGATTACCTCATCAACCTGGCCGTCCCCAAGTCCCACGCAGGCGCCGGGATTACTGCGTGCGCAAAAAATTTCTATGGCGCCCTGTTGCGTTGCCCCGATGGCTACTTCCGCGATGGCAACGGAATGGACCAGGCCGCCACCCTCAACTACAGCCACATGCATAAAAGCTTGCCGAACTCGACTTGGGGCCCCCCCGGCTTGGGCAACTATCACGCTTTGGTGGACCTGATGGGCCATTCGAATCTTGGAGGGAAAACTTTGCTCTGTCTCGCTGATGCCTTGTTCTCCGGCCAGGACTGGGCCGCCCGGCCCTACAAATGGAATATGGCGCCGTTCAACGGCAACTGGCCCGCGAGCCTTTTCGCTTCGCAGGATCCCGTGGCCATTGACTCGGTCTGCTACGATTTCCTCGCCACGGAATGGCCCACGGTCGTCGATGCCAACGGCATGGCCGGCGGGGCGGAGGATTACCTGCACGAGGCGGCCCAAGCCAACAATCCGCCTTCGGGCACCTTCTACGACCCCGCCAAGACCGGCACACGGTTGGCGAGCTTGGGGGTGCATGAGCACTGGAACAACGCGAGCGAAAAGAAATACAGTCGCAATCTCGATCCCGTGAATGGGACCGGCATTGAATTGGTGGCGCTCAACGCCGGGCCCGTGGTTTCCATCAATCAGGCCCAAGGGCAATCCGTCATTTCATGGCAAGGCCTGGGCTTCGACCTGCAGACCAAGACCAACCTTGTTGGCGCAAATGTCTGGTCCACCGTCACTCCGCTGCCGCCACCAGTTCAAGGTTGGAACCGGTTCACCAACGCTACGTCTGAGCCGATCAGGTTTTATCGCCTCGCGCAGTCGCCGCCACCGCCGCCACCCACGAATGCGCCCTATGGCAATGGCGGAAACCCCTGGACCATCAGCGCTGCCGGCACGACGCGAATCCAGATCGAGAATTACGACACCGGGGGCGAAGGGGTGGCCTATCATGACACGACTTCGGGAAATAGCGGAAACGCCTATCGCACCGATGACGTAGACATCGAGAGTTGTTCGGACACCGACGGTGGTCACAACTTAGGCTGGACTGCCACTGACGAATGGCTCAAGTACACGGTCAGCGTGGCCAGCGCCGGGACTTACTCCTTGAAACTGCGCGGGGCGGGCGGCGGCGGCGGCGGCACCCTTCGGGTTTGGTTCGACGCGGTGAACAAAACGGGCACCCTCACGATCCCGAATACCGGCGGATGGCAAACCTGGACCGACGTCACCAAGGCCGCGATCCCGCTGAGCGCCGGCCCGCAAGTCATGAAAGTCGAGCTGCTGAGCGCCGGGTACAACCTGAACTGGATCGAACTGACACGGACGGGGCCATAGGAGCGCGCCGAGGTTTCAACCGGGCTTGACAGCAGACCGCCGCCAAAACAATTCTCCCCGAACCGCGAAGCGTCAAATGCCTGACAAGAGAATCCCTATCAATAAAGCATTTTTCCGCTGTCCGATTGCGCCGCTGTTGGGGTTGCTTTTCGGAACCCTGATTTCCTCGCCGGCCGCTACCCCGGCCCCTGGCCTCGAGCGGTTCTACCTCGGGACTTACACCTCGGGCGGGAGTCTCGGCATTTACCAAGCCAGCCTGAACCTGGGCACGGGGTTTTTTGGAGCGACCAATCTGGCCGCCGCCAGCAGCGATCCTTCCTTCGTGGCGCTGACCCCCGACCGCAAGTTCTTGTACGCGGTCAACGAAAGCGCCAACACTGTGAGCGCGTTTTCCGTGAATGCCACCAACGGTGGTCTGACTTTCTTGAACTCGCAACCCTCGAACGGGGGTTCGCCCGCGCATGTTGTCGTGGACGCCACCGGCCGGCAGGTCATCGTGGCCAATTATGGCGGTGGGAGCATCACGATGTTTCCCATTCAGGCCAACGGCCAACTGGGCGCCGCCAATGCGCATTTCCAGCATCCGCCTGGCAGTCTGGCCCACTGCACCACGATCGACGCCAGCAATCATTTTGCGTTCGTCTGTGATAAAGGCCTGAACCAGGTGCGGTCGTATGTGCTCGACGCCGCGGCGGGGACGCTGACGACCAATACGTCTTTGATCACCTCCCTGGCGTCCGGCTCCGGCCCGCGGCACCTGACGTTCGACCCGCAATACAAGTGGGCCTACGTCATCTGCGAACTCAATTCCACCATCGTCGGCTTCCAATACAACCCAACGAATGGGTCGTTGAGTCCGTTCCAGACGAACAGCACGCTGCCGGCTGGTTTCGGCGGCGCCAACACCACGGCGGAGATTGTGGCGCATCCTTCGGGCAAATTTCTTTATGGTTCCAACCGGGGACACAATAGCATCGTGGTCTTCACGGTGAATGCGGCAAACGGCACCCTCTCGCTGGCGCAGCACCAATCCACCGGCATGACCCCGCGCAGTTTTGCCGTGGATCCGACGGGCGCCTTCTGCCTCGTGGCGAACCAGGATTCCAACAACGTCCTGCTCTATTCCATCCATCCGCAGACGGGGCGGTTGACGGCTACGGGCCAGAGTTTGACGGTCTCCAAACCGGTGTGTGTTCTCCCTTTTATCGTGCAGCCGCCGCAGCCGGTGCTTTTTCTCCAGCCCGCGACGGCCAACACTTTTCAACTGAGCGTGGGCAACAGTCTCGATTTGCTGACTTATCAACTTTACCAATCGCCCGCCCTATCGGCCGGCATGACCTGGAATTTACTGGCGACCGGCAGCCGTGGTCAGACCAACTTCGCGGTGAGCAACACCGCGGGTCAGGCGTTTTTTCGCGTGGGGGTACTGACCAATTATTGATTTGGGCGGGCGGGTTCAATTGACCATTGCTGACTCGCGAAGGAAATGGACTCGCGCTCCGGGGTGTTGATTCACGCCGCGCACTCCGGTCCGAAACGACGGAGACTGCGTAGGGTCAAAACTCCCGCCGCCCGGTCTGAGATCGCGGAGTCACGGCGGGTTCGCCAGCGGGTGATTGCTGGCCGGAAAGGCGACGCTGATTTCGCGGGCCTCCGGGGGGAGGTCGTTGGTGCTGGTCTGCCCGCCGGGCCAGCGCACCAGGAGCTGCGTGGTCGGCGTCCGTCCGCCAAGGATTTGAATGGCGCTGTCCTGCGACCAATAGCCGGAACCGGCGTGGATTTCCCGTGCCGGTCCCAGGTGCGAGCCGGATTTCAATCGCAGCGTGGCGCCGATGCCGGTCGGATTGCCGGGCGGACCGGACAATCGCACCCGCAATCCGGGCTGGGCAGTTACGTTCTGAAACAGCCGGGTCGGCGCGCCGTTTTGGGTCACGACCAGATCAATCCGCCCGTCCTCATTGAAATCTGCCACCGCCGCGCCGCGTTGCTCGCCGTAAACCTTCACGCCGGATTCCTGGCCCGGCACGGCCTTTAGTTTGCCGGTGCCATCGCCGTGCAGCCAGAGGCCGCGGCCAGCGTCCAGCCGCGGCACTTCCGGGCGGGTGGCGAATAAGTTCTGGCTCAGAAACACATCCTCGTGCCCATCGCCGTCCATGTCCGCCACGCTGATGGCGAAGACCGGCGCGACCTGCGCTGCCAGGGGCAGTTCCCTCGCCTCAAAGTGGTCGCCGCGATTGAGAAAAACCATCGAGGCCAGGGTGCTGGCGCGGACTTCGCGTGCGCGTGATTGCTCGTCCCCCAACACTTCCGTGACGCTGGCTTCGCTGAACGCTTTGAAGGTGGCAAACCGCCCGCGCAAAAACGGCATGGCATTGGCGAGCGAAGTCAACGGCCGCACCGGGACGATGGCCCCGGTCGCCGGATCCGTCTCGGCTTCGATCAGATCCACGCTCTCCTGCCTGCCCAGATCGCCGTAATAAATCCGGGTCGGCCGCGCGGGCGTCGCCGGCCAGAGGGTGTTCAGTCCCCAGTTGCCCGCGAGGATGTCCAGCCGACCATCCCCATCCAGATCGCCGGTCGTCACGCTGTTCCACCAGCCGAGGTATTGGTCCAAACCCAATGCGGCCGTGATTTCTTTGAACCGGC
>JANOHH010000005.1:0-10491 GCA_031406395.1 Verrucomicrobiota bacterium
TGGTTCGAGCGTCATTCCGAAGATAAAAGACAGAATCCCTCCCAAGGAGCCAGAATTATCGTTAACTATTTTTATGCGGTCCGCCAAAATTATCCTGACGCCGATGCGCTGCACGCGGCGCTGGTCGTCGCAGCGCGACCATTGCCATCGCAGTGTTTGTCAAAGGCGCTTCAGCGATTCGCCGCCGTGCGCGGCGGTTCGCCCACCAATGGTTGCGTGCTGCGGAGGTAGGCGAACAAATCGCGAGTCTGCTGCTCGTCGAAGCTGTCGAGTAATCCCACGGGCATCAACGACAGGCCGGCGGGCTTGAGTTCCACCAAGTCCGCCCGCGCCAGGGTCACGTTTTGGTTGTCCAAGCCGCGCAGGACGATGATCTGGTTGTCTTGATCAACCAGGAATCCGGAGAGCGAGCGGTCGTCTTTCGTTTCCACCGAGAAATTTTCGAACCCTTCGCGAATCTCGGCACTGGGATTTACAATCGCCAAAAGCATCGATTCCAGATCCGCCCGGTTGTACACGGTGAGGTCCGGGCCCACTTCTGCGCCCTGGCTGAAGAGCTTGTGACAGTTGCCGCAGGTATTCTGAAATAGCGTCCGGCCCGAATACGGATCCCCGTTGCCGCCCCGGATCACGCCGGCCAGTTGCTGGATTTTCTTTTCCATGTCCGCGGTGGTGGGGCTGCCGGTGTTGGGCCAGATGGTTTCCAGCAACGCCTGCAACTCCGAATTCCGCTGCTGTTTCAACTTCCGGACGATGTTCAGCGGGATGGTTTCGGGTTTGATCCCGAAACCCGACCAGGAAATCCCGTTGCTGTTGATCGATTGGACGAACTTCAAGGCCCAAGCCGGCCGGCTGGCCAGCAAGGTTTGCGCGGTCGGGAGCGACTCGCGTCCGAGTGCCGGATAGACGCTCAATACCACGTCGGCAATGGCCGGGTCGTCGTAATTCTGGAATGCCGACAGAACTGCCTTGCGCAGGGCGTCATCCTTGTAAACCCCGCGGCAGGCCCGGCTCAAGGCAGGCCCGGCGCCGGGAACTTTCACCTCGCTCATCACCCCGAGGTACTCCAGGCGCTCGGCGCGCGGGGCGGTTTCGTCGGGCACAACCTGGATCGCTTTGCGCACCGCTCGGGGATCACCCTGCCGGAGCGCAAAAGCCGCCGAGCCAACGCCGTCGCGGGCCATGGCCTTGACCAGTTCGTCGGGGAGCCCGGCCAGCGGGCGCCCCTTGAACGCGGCTTCAAAACCCGTCATAAGGCGACGGCTGTCTTCCACGGAAGGTGAGAGTTCAAAGAGCCGGGCGCAGGTCAACAAATCGCGACGCGATCCAGCCTGCGCGAAACGCCGCGCGGTTCGCTCGACGAGATGGGTTTCCACCAAGGGACTGCGCCAGAAGCTGGGGTTGGCATATAGTTCGAGCACCGCGTCGCGATGGTCTTCGCACTGCGCCTCGATCGCCCACCACAGCAGGAGCGGCATCCGGTTGTCATCGGTGTCCTCGGCGCGCAGGGCCAGGGCTCGAACGACTGCGAGACCCTCCGACGCCGGCAGCCGCTTGGCCGTGGCGGCGAGTTGATTCCGCACTTCGAGGTTAGGTTCCTTGTCAGCCATCCGGGCCAGCTTCCCGGCGACTGCGGCTGAAACCGGCGGCGCATCACCGATCAGGCGCACGGTCCAGAGTCGCACGAACGGATCCGAATGGTCCAAGGCCTTGAGCGCCTCGGCTTCGGTCAGGCCACCGCAGAGGTTCAAGGCCCACAGAATTTCCAGAGCGTGCTGGCCCGAGCTTCGCGGCAGAGCCGTGGCCAAAGTGGGGATGAGGGACGGATCATGCCGGTCGGCCAAAAGGCGCCACGCAGTCTGGCGAACCCAGCGATTAGTGTGCGCGAGGCGTTCGATGAGTTGCGTGGAAGCAAGCTTGGACAAGTCTTCCGGACTTTGGACTTTGGACTTTGGACTTTGGACTTTAGCCCTTAACCGGTAGATACGGCCGTTGTTCGTGTCCAGCTTGCCTTCATGATTGCGAAAGTGGTTGACCTGTTGGTCATACCAGTCGCAGACGTAAATGGCGCCTTCCGGACCGACCTTGATATCAACCGGACGAAACCAACGATCATCGCTGGTCACGGGCCTGGAAACATCGCGCGTTAGAAAGGAGGAACGGTCGGGGATGACTTCGCTCTCCACCACCCGGCCCTGGAGGGGTTCAACGCCAAACAGTTTGCCCGCGTAACGCGTCGGCAACGCCCCGTGGTCGTAAATAACAAAATTATGGGTGAAGCGAGGCTCCCGGCCATGCGGCATGGGCGGGAAATAGCCGAAGGCATACGGGTTCGACAGCGGCCCATGCTTCTCAAAGCCCTTCTGCAAATACGCGCCTTGCAGATAATAAAACCCCCGCGTGTCGCCGCCATTGTGCCCGGAGAAAATCCGACCCTGGCTGTCGATTTCGCAGCCGAACGCGTTGCCACCGCCTTCGGAGAACACCTCATAAATCCGTTTCTCCGGGTGATAACGCCAGATGTTCTGACCCTGCGAGTAAATCGGTTTTGGATTCTTCGGTTTGCCATCGGCGCCCGGCACCAAAATATTCGCTGTGACCGTGCTGCCTTGGGCGCCGTAGAGCCAGCCATCGGGTCCCCAGCGTAGGGAGTTGGCGACACTGTGGGTGTCCTCGAGGCCAAAGCCAGACAGTCGAACCTCGGGATCCCCGTCAGGAACGTCGTCGTTGTTCGCATCGGGGTAAAACAGAAGATAGGGCGGATTCAAGACCCAGACGCCGCCCCGCCCTCTTTCAACAGCGGTAACAATGTTGAGCCCGTCGAGGAAAGTCTTATGGCGGTCGTACGTCCCGTCGCCATCAGAGTCCTCATGGATGGTGATCCGGTCAGCGCCTTTGAAGTGGTTGGGGGGCGGCGGTGGCACCCGGTCATAAACCGCGCGCCAGACGCTGTCATGGCTCACCATTTTCAGACCCGCGGGCCAGGGGTATTGACGATACTCCACCACCCACATGCGTCCACGTTCATCGAAGTTCAGAAACACCGGCTGCGCGATCAGCGGTTCGGCGAGAACTTGTTCCCACTCCAGATCGTCGGCGACTTCGAATCGTGTACTGGCAGCTTTGGGACTGAGCGCGGGGGAATTCGCTTCCTGCGGCAGATCCAACGTCGGTGGAGCGGGAGTGGTCGGAGCCGCCGGCAGCGGCGGGGTGGCTTGCGCTTGGCTGAAGACTTTCGTGCCAGCGGCGCGCGATGCGTCGTACTGCGACCAGGTGGCATCATCGCCGGTTCGGAAGTCCCACTGGCCGGCGAGCTTGATGGATTCATCGCCGCGATGGACGGACGGGGCCGTGCCTTTGAACCCGCCCCGGCCATCGTGGTCGTAAACCCGAAGGGCGATCCACAATCCTTGATCCTGCCCGGTCAGCGGGGCGGCGATGGGATAATTGCCTTTGGTGGCGGAGGCATTGGTGTAATTGGGCGGCAGGCTACCCGCGCCGCCGACTTTGACCCCATTGATGAATGCTTCGTGGGCATTGTCCACGTCGCTCACCTCCAATTGCAATTCCTGTCTGCGCCAGGCAGCGGGAATTTCAACCCGGCAACGATACCAGGCGAAGCCGTCGTACCGCGCCAGCCGGCCTTCGGAGTTGTCCTCCCACGTGCCAGGCACCGGCATAGTCTGCCAGGTGCCCGCATAGTCCTTCGGCTCGGGACTGGGCGGCGGAACGGGATCGTGGAGACACCACAGAATGCCGTTCAGCAGCAGACGGCGGAAGACGGGCAGTTGAAAGTCTTCCGGGTTGCCGAGCGAGGTGTAGAATACGCGCCGATCCTGCGCGGTGTTTACCCATACGACCGGTTCGATGATGTCGTTGCCTTCCACCTGTCCACGCAATAAGGGGACGCAGGTCTTCGCCAGGTGGGTGTTCTTGTAAAGATGGGAAGTGACACGAAACTCGCCTGCCTTTACGCCGGTGAGCACGAGGTGGGAGGCGTTCGCGCTGACCGTGGTGACGACGGTGTGCGGCGCGGTCGGCGGCTTGTTTCCATAATGACCCTCATAATGGCCGCCAAGCACGTCCACGTCGAACGTGGGCCATGCTGCAAACTCTGCGCTGGCCGGCGCCGCATCAAACGCGTGACTCGCCGTGCGAATGCCAACGACGGGTTTGCCCGCGGCTACATGCGCCCGCAGCAATTCCATCATCGCCTTGGGCGGGGTGCGCCGCCGGACGCTCACGACGACGAGATCAGCGTCGCGAATCGCCTCAAAGTTCTTGAAGTTCGAATCGCCATCCGTTGGGGAAGCCAACACATACGATACCTGGTAACCGCGCCACGCGAGTTCCTTCCGCGCAAACTCGGGGAGCGTTTCCCAAGTGTGATATTCGTTCTCGCCGATGATCATGGCGATGCGCTTTTTGACGTCGCCCTGGAAACGGAAGGGTTCGCCGCCCAAGAAATCCGCGCTGGTGATGCTGGGGCACCAGTATTGTTCGATGTGTTCGACCACCAGTTCCGTGCCGCGAAAGTGGGAGACGTACGGCGGCATCCGGTGGTTGTACATCGAGTCCGTGAGGTCCCGCATCAGGAGCACATTCTGGCCCTGCGCCACCATCTGGCGGATGGCGAAGGGACGCCCGAGGACGCACATGTTGATGTGAACACCCATGACGATCACGTTGGCGATGCCACGCTGGCGCATCAGGTAAAAGGCCTCGGCGGAATCGGTGATCGCATCGCCGCCCATGATCTCCAGCGCCGGGTGCTGCCGTTTCCACGCGCCGTAGCCGGGACACTCCGGACAGCCGTCACAACCTCCATCCGAGTCATCGATGGGCAGCGGCGGTTCTTTCACCCCGTTCAAGGAGCACCAACCTTGGAGGGGCACCTGGGTTTCAACTTTGGGCGCCGCCTGGGCAAGTTTGCGGCCGGGATGATCTTGGTAGAAACCCAAGGTGTCGCTCGGGCAGTGGATGATGAGCATCCCCCGGTCGCGGGCGGCCTTGAGCACTTCGTTCATGCGGGGCGCCATTTCGCCCACGCGCTCGGTGGCATCGGGACAATGATGCTTGTCCCACATATCGCAGATGACGACCGCCGTGCGCGCTGGATCCCACTGCACCTGCTTCTCGACGATCGGCGGCGTAGTGGCATCCGCGGCTGGTCGCGTGCGGGCGCGGGTGTGCAGGGTGATCGGTTCGCCGGCCAGTGCCACCAGGTTGGCGGTAAAGAGCAAGCCCGCAAGGATGAGCGCGGAGCGGACGAGATATTTCATGGAGCGGTTATTCTTGAGCGAAGGGCAACTGAAATCAATGACAAGCTACAGGTAGAGAATGAGGTGATGTTGGAGCGGGAGCGGTGGGTGCCGTACAGTGTCCAAGCTGCCACGAAGCCAAGGAATGCAGGCCAGGTTACCAAGGTCTGCATTCAGGGGATTCACCAAGGCTCAAATTCCCGGCGGCCTTGCGAAAAACGGGATGGCCAGGCTATCAACCAGACGGGTAAACCGCTTGACATCGGAAAAGGAGAGGCAAAGACTGCCCCATCGACCCGGATAATGAGCAATTCTCCAAATCCGCGCTTTGGCAAATGGAAAAGATGATGGCTGATTTGTGGCACCAAAATCAAAATGTCTTCGCGATCCGACCGGCTTCACGCTGATCGAACTGCTGGTCGTCATCGCCATTATCGCCATTTTGGCGGCCTTGCTTTTGCCTGCCCTCACGCGGGCGAAAGATCGCGCCCTGCTGGTGAACGATCTCAACAACATTCGTCAGGTGGTAATCGCCGCGACTCTTTTTGCCGGGGACAATAATGATTTTATCCCCTACGCGAGCTGGGCGGATTGCGATGCGCGGGACTCGTGGTGCACGGCCCGGGGCATGCCCAACGGCGAAGGCAAATCCGACGACGCCATTTGGACCAATCAGATCGCCTTCTTCCGGCGCAGCCAGCTCGGAAATTACCTCGGCAACGAGCGCGTGCTCACCTGTCCGCGGGATTTTGGCGAACGCGGGAGCGGAAAAGCGGCCCAAGATTACAAGTGTCGGAACATCAAAATCACGAGCTATCTTTGGAACGGCGCGACGATTGCGTTTGCGAGTTCGGACAAAGCAGAGGCCACGTCGCGCTTCAAACTTTCGGCGCTGCGCCCCACGGGAATGCTCATGTGGGAAGCCCCGGCAGAGATGGAGCAATACAATTTCAACGATGTGGGCAGTTTTCCATTCGAAGGAATATCCCAACGGCACGCCGTCAGCGGCAAAGCCCGCAACCAGAAGGAGAATGTGGGCGGAGTGGCAACCTTTGGCGACCTCGCCGGCCGGGCTTACACGATGAAGTTCGCCAAGTGGTTCACCCGAGGATACGCCGGCACCGCCGTTTGGCCGGACCCTCCCGCTTTCGACGGTCCGAACGATGCATGGTATAATCCCGCAGTCAGAGACGGTGGGCCGTGATCACAAAGCCAAGCCGTTTGCAGCTGCAAGCGCCAATGTTGATGGGTAATTTATGAAATTAAGATCAAAACTTTCTCACGAGACGACCGGTTTCACGCTGATCGAACTGCTGGTCGTCATCGCCATCATCGCCATTTTGGCGGGCATGCTGCTGCCGGCCCTGGCCAAGGCCAAAGCCAAGGCGCGGCAGGTGTCGTGCATTAACAATCTGAAGCAACTCCTGGTGGGGGTGACCATGTATGAATCGGATTATCGGTACTACCCGAGACAGGACTCCATAGATGCCTGCAACTACGGCAGCACGAACTCCAGTCCCGCCAATTGGATCGTCGAATTACTACCCTTCGTGGGCGCGAGCAAAAAACTCTTCATCTGCCCAAGTGCCAAGCCCTATTTTGATCCCACCGAAAAATGCTGGTCGATCAATGCCGATTCGGACACCGCCTACAGCTACAATGGGCAGGCCGCTGCCCGGAAGAAATCCACCGACATTCGCAAACCGACGAGTGCGGTGATCTTCATGGAATACACCTATCGGCACGGTAACGCATACCTTCGGCCGGGACCCGGCGAGAAGTGTCCCGGCGGCGGCGCCTGCCCGGAAGGGTGGTTGTGGGGGTTGAACCACACGGAGACCCCCAACCCCATCGGGACATGGGATGAAAAGGTGTTCCGAAAGCGCAAGGGCAACTGGGCCTTTGCGGACGGCCATGCGGCAAACCAGGTCTGGGGCACCACGATGCTCAACTGGGAAAACTTTTAGACGGCAGCGCCGCTCAGCACCGCCATCATGAAGAAAGTAAACATCCTGGTGCTGGTCGGGTTGGCCGGACTCTTGGCCGCTGTTTGGGGACCGCAGATTGCCGGCTGGATGAGATCCGCGCCAAACCTGACGCGCTACCCGCTCGGGCCACGCTTTTACTGTGAGAGTTGCAGCTGGCATTTCGATGAAAACCCACGCCGGATGGCGCCGCTGGATTGCCCGAAATGCAAGAAGGCCACCGCCATGAAAACGGTTTTCAGTCCCGGCGCGTCGGTGCCGGAATTCATCCATTGCAAGAAATGTCAGGCGGATATTCCCTACCAGCTCTTCAAATGGCCGCTCGCGGAAAAGCGCCGGTGGGAAAAACGGCTGGCCGGTTTGGAGGACGGGCAATTCCTGAGTTCCGACGAAATTGATGAATTGCAAAAAACGAAGCTGGTGAAGACCTCTGCCCTGGAATGGATGACTTGGGACGAGTATCAGCGGTTACCACCCGCCAAAATCGGCGCGGTGCGCTGTGCCAAATGCGGCAACCAGGACGCCGCGCAGTTTGAGTACTCGGGACAGCCGCCGACCCCAGCTCCGGGGCGGTGAACTTCGCAGCCGTCGCCGTTTCTGAGGGCAAACAGTTTGGCTCGCACCGGTTAGCTCGCTTTGGCTTCATCGGACTGCAGGTTGGCAAAAAACCGAGCCCGCAAGCCGCTTGACATCGGTGCCGGTCAGGCGAAGACTGCCCGCATGAACCCGGCCGAGAAAAAATGCTCCTCACAAAACCGAGCGCCACAAACCGAAGGTCCGGACGGTGATTGATGAAACCAAGATTGAAACCATTTCGCGGTCAAACCGGCTTCACGCTGATCGAACTTCTGGTCGTTATCGCCATCATCGCCATCCTCGCAGCGTTACTGCTCCCGGCCCTTTCGCGGGGCAAGACGACCGCCCAAGGCGTAGCGTGCATTTCGAACATGCGACAAGCGGCGATCGCCTGGCAGATGTACGCCCAGGACAACAATAACCGGAACATCGGTGGGTGGCACAGTACGCCCGACCACCAAGGGTGGTGGAGCTTCTTCGCGCCTTACGTGAGCCACGTGGAGCGGATCATCGTTTGTCCCGCGACCTCCGTGGGCGCCAAGCAATCAAAGATGACGGATCAGGCTTATGGAACGGCGCGCCGGGGTTGGGGTTCCGATTCCGTGGTGCAGGGTCGCACCGTCAAAGGCAATTATGGCTACGGGATGAACAACTGGCTGGAAGGTTTCTATCCCGATGGCCAGGAATACATCCCAAAACTCGACTCCAGCTTGCGGCTGGTAGAAGTGCCGGGACTCGCGGACTGTGTTTGGGGCGATGGCGGCTGGCCGCTGGACACCGATCGTCTGGCCAAAGATCTGAACGACCCAGTCGGCTATTTCAACAGTGCCTGGACGTATTACATGGCGCGCTTCACCCTCGAGCGGCATGGCGGCGGGACGACGCTCGCATTCCTGGACGGCTCCGCCCGGAAATACAAGGCGCGCGACCTCTGGCGGCTGACCTGGCACCGCAAGTTCAGACCGGGTTTGGCGAAGAATTGAGGCGGCGGTGGTTGACCTTTGCCCGACCGGAATCAAACGCCCAATCCACTTTGAATTTCGGACATGTTAGCGCGCGCAAAAATTCTAAATCCAGCGGTCGATGCTTTGGTGCGAGCCAGGTCAACTGACCTCGGTCGAGACCAGCCGAGGCAATCCCACCCGCAAAGCTTCGCAACAGTTGGTCGCCGTCGTCGGGCCCGCAACTGTCTGGGTCATGCCTTTGTCTTCCCCGCGCCGTTCCGCAATCGCCGCCGGAATGCGGCCTTTACGCTGATCGAATTACTGGTCGTCATTGCCATCATCGCGATTCTGGCTGCTATGGTGTTGCCCGCTTTGTCGAAGGCGAAAGCGAGGGCCAGCCAAACCGCCTGTTTGAACAACCTCAAGCAGATTGGGTTGGTCACGCTTCTTTATGTCAACGAGTACGGCAAATACCCCGGCGCGCATGGCAATGGCAGCTTCTACGTCTGGCCGGATCGTTTGTTCAGCGTGCTGGGTACCAATCGGACACTTTTCCATTGCCCGACCGCCAGCCCCGCTAGTGCCTGGGATCTCAAGCTCAACCCCAGCCTTAATAATAGTTTCCTCATCACTTCCACGGCCAGATTCTCCTACGGCATCAATGATTGGGGATTGGATATCGCACAAAATCTGGGTCTAGGTGGCGACGTCGGGGCCTACCCGGCCAAGGAGCGGAAGGAAAGCCAGGTGGTGAAACCCACGGAAATGATCATGCTGGGCGACAGCAAACCCGATGGGACATGGGATGCCAATATTGACCCCGTGGCCATCGGCAACAACAGCATCGGCGAGGAGTGGCCTTCGAACCGCCACCAGCGCCGTACCAGCCTCATGTTCTGCGATGGCCACGCCGAATCCGTCCGGCGCACCGAAGTGATCAATTCCAATAATCAAATGTGGCGGCGCCGCTGGAACTATGACTACAAACCACACTTGGAAGTCGTCTGGACCGTTCTCCCAGCCTTGGATGCCAGGAAAGATCCCTAACCCCCCGTTTTGTTTTTTGAAAAGTACTTTCATCAGTTTACCCGCGCAAGTTAGCTTTCCTGCAATAGCCCTACGAAACCACCTTCCTGCCCGGACGTATTGTTTGTGACAACGACTGCCGTGATCCGCACCAAGCCGTCGCCGGTACAATGGCGGCAGCGGGGTTTTACATTGATCGAGCTCCTGGTCGTCATCGCTATCATCGCTATCCTGGCGGCACTGCTGCTGCCGGCACTCTCCAAAGCCAAAACGAGGGCCCAAGCCACGCAATGCATGAACAACCTGCGCCAGGTGATGTTCGCCTGGCAGATGTACATCCACGATGCCAACGACCGTCTGCCATTTAACACCGTTTTTGAGACCGATTTGACCAAGAGCTGGTGCGCCGGGTGGTTGCAATACCAGGTCAGCACTCCGGATAACACCAACACCGCCCTCTTTTCCAGGGCCTTGATGGGGCCGTATTTTCAGAATCCAAAACTTTTCAAGTGCCCCGGCGATCCCACCGTGGATGTTGGCAAGAAGCAGCCCCGAGTGCGAACCATTGCCATGAACGCCTTCATGGGCGGATACTTCGACGGCTCGGATTGGGTCGAAGTTCAGGATCGAGCGAAAACGTGGCGGACGTACCACAAACTCAGCCAAATTGAACGTCCCGACATGCGCTTCGTCTTCGCG
>JANOHH010000030.1:0-1949 GCA_031406395.1 Verrucomicrobiota bacterium
CGGCCAGGGTGTAGGCCATTTCCAGATCTGCCGTGGCGCCCGCCTCCTGCATGTGATAGCCGGAAATGGAGATCGAGTTGAACTTGGGCATGAACTTCGACGTGAAGCTGAAAATGTCCGCGATGATGCGCATCGAAGGCAGGGGCGGATAAATGTAAGTGTTGCGCACCATGTATTCCTTGAGGATGTCGTTCTGGATGGTGCCCGCGAGTTGCTCCAGCTTCGCGCCCTGTTCCTCGGCCGCGACAATGTAGAACGCCAGGATGGGCAACACCGCGCCGTTCATGGTCATGGAAACCGAGATTCGATCCAGCGGGATGCTGTCGAACAGGATTTTCATGTCCGCAATCGAATCCACCGCCACACCCGCTTTGCCCACGTCGGCAAACGCGAGCGGATGATCCGAGTCGTAACCGCGATGCGTCGGCAGATCGAAGGCCACGGACAGCCCCTGCTGCCCGGCGGCGATGTTGCGGCGATAGAATGCGTTCGAGGCCTCGGCGGTGGAAAAGCCGGCGTATTGGCGCACCGTCCACGGCTTGGTGACATACATCGAGCCATACGGGCCGCGCACGAACGGGGCGATCCCGGGCATCGAGTCGAGATGCTCGCAGTTTGCGAGGTCGGCGGCGGTGTAGAGCGGTTGCAGCTCGATTTGTTCGAGGGTCGTGAAGGCCCACTCCTCGACGGATTTGCCCGTCTCCGCCTTGAACTGTGCGCACCACTCTTCGTAGCTCGCCTTGCCGGGCGCGTTTTCGAAGGCGATCTTCGTAAAATCTGGAAAGGTTTTCATGTCGTCAAAACGCTGATACGTAAATCCACTCGGCAGGGAAAAAGCGGTGTTTTCCGCCAGTCGAATTGTCCCGAAGGGACGAAATATGAATAGCCGTGGGCGAGAGCCCACGGTAACGCACCGAAAACACATTCGACCCCGAAGGGGTCGCACAAACATCGCGAACCTTACCGTGGGTTTCACCCACGGCTATTCGTGTTTGGCCGCTTCGCGGCCTGCGCAAGCCCATCTCGACACATTTGATCTTGTAGCGCGCCTTCACTTGATTCCCAGCCTTTCATGAATTCTGGAAAGGACTTCAAGCACATCGGCGCGCACATGAATGAACTCATTCACGCCGGATTGCTTGTGCGCTTCGATCTGGTCAGCCGGATAGCCAGCCAGCACCACGATCACGTCAGGTTTTTTCGTGCGCAGGGCGGCGGTCAGCGGCGGGACGAGGGCGGGATAGTTGTCATCCACGGAGCAGAGGACGGCCACTTTCGCCTTCGACCCGGCAAACGCTTCCGCGGCCTCCGCTGGTGACTTGAAGCCCGCTGGCGACACGGCATCGTAGCCGCCCACGGCGAAAAATCCGCGCGCGAAGTCGGCGCGCGCCTTGTGTTCTTTGAGCGATCCCATGTTGCACAGGAAAACCTTTGCCGGCTCGGCTTGGCGGTTCATCGCCGCCCGCAATTTTTCGAGCGGTGCGGCGGCGCGAGAGAGACTGACAGGCGTAATCGGCGTGCAGGGCGAGTCTTTGATGCGGATGACGCGAGTCATCTCTCCCAGCGTCGCCCCTGCCTTCGCAGCCGCCACGCAGAGTTCAAAAAGATCCGCGCCCTTGGATCCGATCACCTCAGTCAGACAATCGAGCACCACCTGATTGTCAGCGTCGTCCAGCGACATGCGGTGCGATGCGACCTGCTGCACTCTTCGTTTATGGAAAGCCTTCGAATCCACCACCGGGACTTCAAGCGGCTTTTCCTTGGGGTTTGCGTATTGGTTGATGCCCACGATGGAATCGCGGCGGCTCGTCACGGCTTTTACTTTCTTCGACGCAGTTTCGCCGACAGATTTTTGAGGGAAACCAGCGCGCAACGCGGCTTGCATGCCGCCGAGTTTTTCCACTTCCTGAAATAACATCCAAGTGCGGCTGGCGATTTCCGCCGTGGTG
>JANOHH010000038.1:0-1923 GCA_031406395.1 Verrucomicrobiota bacterium
GCACGATGCCCGGCCGGTCGTCGAGGTCTGGCACTACGCGCTGTCGAGCAGCGGACAGCGGCTGGACTTGGAACGATTCACCGGAGCATCGGCGGAGAAGGTTCTCGCCTTGAAAACTGAAGTGGAGCTGGACGATTACACGTATCGCGTTGCCGGGTGCGTGGGTGAGTTTTGGACCACCATCTGCCGGGCCCATCTGTTTCCCGGCAAAATCCTGGACGACTCCAAGCTCCTGACGGAAGGGGTGCGCTTTGGCAAAGGACTGCAACTGGTCAACATCTTGCGCGATTTGCCGGCGGACTTGCGGAAAGGCCGCTGCTACTTGCCGGCGGACAAACTGGCCGCCATGGGATTGCAACCGGCGGATCTGCTGCAAATTGGCAACGAAAGCAGATTCCGTCCGCTCTACGAGCATTACCTTGATCTCGCCGAGGCGCACCTTGCGGCCGGCTGGGCCTACACGAACACCATTCCCCGCAGCCAGATCCGCGTCCGGTTGGGGTGTGCCTGGCCGGTATTGATTGGGCTGGAAACGATCAAGCGGCTGCGCACCGCGAGGGTTCTCGACCCCGATGAGCGCGTCAAAATCAGCCGCTCCGAGGTCCGGCGCATCATCTTTCGCACGTTGTTGCGCTATGCCTTCCCGGTCGCCTGGCGGAGGCTCGCGCCGATGCCGATTTGATTTCATCGGGAAAGCTGTTGCGCGAATCAGGAATTTAACGTAAAAAGAATTCCATGCAGACCACAAAATTGCTTTTCGTCATTGGCTTGGTAGGCACGCTCGCAGCGTCCGAACGAACCTACAGCGCGGTCGACACCCCACAACAGATCCAAGCACGCCAAGCGCTCCGGCAAAAAATGGCGGAGTTGGACGCTCTGTCCGCCACCAACACCGCACCTACGGCAACGCCGTCACTGTCGGCTCCGGCAGCGCCTGAAAAGCCAGCCCCCTCCACGCCGCCTGCAGCTCCGCCCCCGGTGGTGCCTCCCGTGGCAACAACTCAGAAGAAAGCCCCCGTCGTGCCGGTCGCCCCCGTACCGGTGGCAAAAATCCCCGACTCTTCAGAGTTTGGGCCCGTGCCTGACGGGATCGAAGATGCGAATACCGCCCGCGCGCGCGCGGCCATGCGGTCGGAAATGGCGCTCCTCCAAGTCACCCCTGCCGTACCCACGAAGTCTGGTCATCCAAAGATTTCCCCTGCCCGGATCGCGTCAACCCCGCTGGTAATGGAGGTTCCGCCCGACCCGCTGAGTGCCGCCAAGGCCGCGCGCATGGCGGAGTTGCTCCAGCGTTACAAAGAGGATCAGATCACGCCCCAGGAATATCACAAGCAACGCGCGGCCATACTCACCGAGCCTTAGGCCAGGATGGAAGCCGCGACCCCACAGGCGGTAAATTTTTGTCCCGAAACTGCTTGCGCTCTGCGGCCGCATCCCTACCCTCCACCCTGCCTGAACGCCGCGTGTGCGGACGTTCGTAGAGGCTGAGAAACGACAGTTAACAAGCAACCTAACCTCAACGCCGAAGCAGTTCGGTGTTGGCCCCGCAAGATCGGGGTAAACCTCCGTTGCCCCGCAACGTCGGTCCGTTAGGCAATGGAGCTTCGCCGGGGGCTTTTCGCCCCGACCGAGCCCCACCGTTCCGTTCACAGGAAAATTATGCTCACGATGGAAGAAGCCCTGAAGCAAAGCACCGCCCCCATCCGCTTTGCCGCCAATGAAATAGTCAAAGGTACCGTTATCGAAGTCCGCAACAAGGAAGTGCTCGTGGATATCGGTTACAAAAGTGAAGGAGTCATCCCCGGCAACGAGTTCGACGACATCAAGACCGTCAAGATCGGCGACGTCGTGGACGTCCTGATCGAAAAGCTCGAAGACAAGGAAGGCATGGTCATTCTCTCCAAGGAGAAGGCCGAGTTCCAG
>JANOHH010000125.1:0-2019 GCA_031406395.1 Verrucomicrobiota bacterium
CCGAACCACCCAGGCGCGATCGACTCCAGCCTTGGAAAAGAAAACCACGAAATAAAAATTCCTCCGCCAGCGGCGCAGCGAGCACCAATGTCACCCAGATCAAAGGCTTGAACGGGGTGTTCCGATAAATTTCAGCCATGACCTCCGGCACGATCGGTCGCCCCAAGGCGACCGTCAGCGAATCACTCGCTGTTATCAGGACGCCCAATCCGAGGCTCCAACCGAGGAACGATCGACCCCCGGGCCAACGCAGTCCAAAATAGTCCCGCAGCGATGGCCCTTGGCGTAGCAGCGCGAGCAGCAGACACAAGCCCACCACTACCGGCACGGTCAGAATGGCGGCCAGACTCACCACCAGCCCATTCGATGCAACGGCTTCGACCGAAGGGATGGATTTGCCTTGGTGCAGCGCCGCGTAACCTGCCACATAAACCACCGTGACGAGAATTTGCACCGCGAGGTAAGCACACCCGATGATCGCCCCCCAGCCGGCGGTCGACCAAAAACCCCACGGCCCCCGCGGCAGCGCGAGTGTCGGCTCTGTCGTGTCGGGCGGCAGCGGCGGAACAATCGGCGGTAGCTCGAAGTTGGACGGCTCGCTCATATTGGATTGAAGTCGCGGAGACAAAAGCATTTCGATTCAACTTTGTCACTGCAAAAAGCCCTGATCCAAACCGAGTGGCTCACGAGCGCTACCTGCTGCACGCTGCGCAACGATCCCATTGTCTTATTGCGAGATCGGTTTTAACCTCGCCGCCCATGAGCAAGGCGTTCACCCGCGAATCGGATGATGCCCCCGAGCCACCACCCCGGCCGCGGGCAGCCTCCCCACTGCCGCCGGGCGCGAAGAATTATCTCACCGTCGATGGGGCGCGTCGGATGCAGGCGGAATTGGATCGGCTCACCCAAACCGAGCGCCCCAAACTCGCCGCAGCCCCGGAGTCCCCGGATCAGCGCCGCCGGCTGCAATGTCTGGATCAGCAAATCCAGCACTTGCACCAAACCTTGGGAACGGCGGTCGTGGTGACGCCGCCCACCACGCCGTGGGAGCAGGTTCGCTTCGGGGCCACCGTCACCGTGCGCCGCAGCAGCAAGGAGGAAACGCGCTATCGCATCGTGGGCTTAGACGAAACCGATACGGATCGCGATTGGGTCAGTTGGCTCGCCCCGATTGCCCGGGCATTACTTAATGCCCGGCTCGGTGACCGCGTGCGGTTCAAATTTCCTTCCGGCGAGGAGGAATTGGAAATCGTGCGCATCGAATACGAGTAAATGGCATTCGAACCGGAGCGGCGGAACGCGCGTCAGCCGCGTTGCCGGGTCGCTTCGTAAAGAAACACCCCCGTGGCGACGGCCACGTTCAGCGAATTCATGTGGGAGGGCATCGGGATCTCCACCGTTTCATCGCACGCGGCTAGTGCGTTCGCTGTGAGGCCCGGCCCTTCCGCGCCAAACACCAGGCAGCAGTCGCTTCGCAAATCCACCTGCGGCAGCTTCTTCGCGCCCGGTCGGGGATGTGCGGCCAGACACTGCACGCCGTATAACCGCAAGGCGGTGAGTTTTGCCACCAGGTTGTCCACCCGCGCCACCGGCTGCTCAAAGATCGTGCCCATCGAACCCGAAACGGCCCGGCGCTGGTAGGGACTGCCGCACGTCTCGCCGACGATCAGGAAATGGGCACCAAACGCCGCGCAACTCCGCACTATCGCGCCGAGATTTTCCGCACTGGCAATGCCCTCCACGGCCGCGAGCAGCAGGGGGCGCGGGGAGTTCTTGAGCAGCGTTTCAAAGTCCGGTTGCGGCGGGATTTTGGCCACGGCCAGCGCGCCTTGATGCAGCGTGTAGCCGGTGATGGTTTCCAAAACTTTTTGTTCGCCGACGTAAATGGGGAGTTCGCCTTCCGGTCGCCTGCGCAGTTGTGGTTCGAGCTTTTCCAGCCACGCCGGCGTGAGCAGCGCGGACACCACGGCAAAACGGCTCGCCAACAAACGTTTGACGACCTTGATATTCGCCGCCACC
>JANOHH010000182.1:0-4094 GCA_031406395.1 Verrucomicrobiota bacterium
CCAGCGGGCCGCGCGGCACTACACCCTGACACTCGGGCGGGCCCTGGAGCTGGCGCTGCTGGTGGAGCACGCGACGGCTGTCGTCGGCTCCAGCGACGAACAGCCTGCCCGGCAGGCGTGCCTGGGAGTCCAGCGCCTCGGGATCGATGTCCTCAGGGCATTTTCGCTTTCCACCACCACCACCAGATCGTCCTGGGTGGGAAATTCCTTTTTGAACGCCAGAAAATTTTGGTGGTATTTCTTGCCGCTGCCGACCAGGTCGTTCCGGTTGGTTCGGAACTCCAGAAACTTGACCGTGTAGAGAATGCTCAGCCCGAACAGGATGATCTGCGGCCAGAAAAACCATCGCGGCCGGTGGATGACGGCCCACGCCAGCTTGCCCAGCAGGCGGGCTGAAAGACTCTCGGCGCTCAGGGGTTTCATTGCAAAGATCGGCCCGTGCTGGAGTCAGCCAGCGGCTTTGCAAAGGCAACGGCCAACCCAAAATCGCCGCGCCCAGCTCGGGCCGAGAAACCCCAGCGACCGATACGACCCTGTGCCAATGGAAGCGGGGGCATCATTCCGGAAATGCTTCCTTGCCGGGAACGAGCTTCACTGCGTCGCCTCCACCGACACGGCCGTGCCGTAACAAATGACCTCCGTGATACCGTTGCCAATTTCCGTCGCATCGTAGCGTACGCCGACCACAGCGTTCGCGCCCAGCCTGCCAGCATGTTCGAGCATCTGGTTGAACGCATCCTCCCGCGCCCGCTCACACAGCTCCGTGTAGAGCGTGATATTTCCGCCAAAGATGCTTTGGATGCTCGCGCCAATGTTGCCGATGATGGACCGCGAGCGAACCACGATGCCGCGCACGACGCCAAACGATTTCATCGCCCGATAACCGGGCAATTCAAACGTGGTCGTTGTCAGCGGGTGCGTCTGATTCATGGTCGGATTCAACACCAGATGGTGGAGGCGAGAAAGCTCATTCCCGCGGGGTCATTGGCCGGCAGCTGGCAGTTGCAACGGCGACAGCAAGGGATTCAACGCTGCCACCCACTTCGCGTAACCGACGGCGTTGGGATGCAGGAGGTCGGGAAACTCGGCTTTCTTCGCGTCGCCCTGCTCGTCGGCGAAAATAGTGTAGCTGTCGCAACGGATGAATTGCGGATCGCGGGCCACCATTTCGTCCACGAGCGTATTGAGCTTCTGGATTTTGGCCGCAGGCCGGTGTTGACTCGCGGCGCTCGGCATCACCCGGCAAACGACCACTGGCATTTTCGGGTTCGCGGCCTTGAGGGCGGCGAGGATGGCTTGGAGATTGGCCGCCACATCCGCCGGGTCCGCACCGAGACCAATGTCGTTCGTGCCGATCAACAGCACCACCGTCGCCGGGTGCAACGCCAGCACATCTTCCTGTAGTCGATAAAGAATACCGCGCGTGGTGTCCCCGCTGATGCCGCGATTGGCGCAGCGATACTTGGGGAAATATTTACCTGGCTCGCCCCAGCCTTGGGTGATCGAATCGCCGAGAAAAACGACCGCCCCGGCGTCCGCTGCCGAGAGCTGCCGAAATTCCGCCCGGCGTTCGCCCCAGACGGCGTCGAACCAGTCGCCCTGCTGCACCGGCCCCTTGCCGGGCAACCCCGCTGCCGTTGGCGCCTTCCCCAGCGCGTTTGTCGCCACCGTCCCCACCGGCGCGGCCCAGATATCCGGCGCCCCAGACAGGGCGATGACCACACTCAAGGCCGCCAGAAGCATGTTGCGGCACCGCGGCGGGATACTCATGAATCAAGCTGGCAGACTAAAATAGAGTCGAAACGGTAGCACTGGATCAAAACTTAACCTGTTCCAGATACTTCAGCGTCTGCGGAATTTGTTCCAACACCGACGGCGATTCGTCCTCGATGAAATAATATTTCACACCCGCCTTCTTCGACGCGCGCAACAGTGCCGGCCAATCCACCTGCCCCGTGCCCACCACCACATCGTTCTTGGTATCCGTCCCGCCCGACAGGGAACCCGTGGCCACCCCTTTCTTCAAATCTTTAACATGCATCAAAGCCCAGCGTTTGCCGTATTTCTCCATCAGCTTCACCGGATCCTGACCTGGAAACACCGCCCACATGACGTCCATTTGAAAACTGACGAACTCCGGCTTGGTCTCCTTGACCAGCAGGTCGAACAGCGTGCCGTCACCGTACGGCTCGAATTCGTAACCATGGTTGTGGTAGTAGAACTTGATACCGTGCTTGGCCAGTGCTTCACCGGCGCGGTTAAAAACCTTCGCCGTTTCGTGCGCCAGCGCCTCGGTGAACGGCCCCGTGTGCGGAATCCAAGCCAGGCCGGCGTATTGCAGACCGAGGGCCTTGGCCTCCTTCGCCACGCCTTCAGGGTCATCGCGGAAACGTTCGTAGCCGAAATGCCCGGCCACCGGGTTCAGGTGGTTCGCCACCAACAAAGCCCGAAATTCCTCCGGCGACTTGCCGTAAGTGCCCGCCAGCTCCACGTCGTGAAAACCGAAGTCATGCACGAGTTTGAGCGTGCCCGGCACATCCTTTTTGAACTGCTCGCGCAGGCTGTAAAGTTGCAAGCCCAGCGGCCCCTTGAAACTGGGCCCGGTGCCAACCGCTGGGCTCTTGTCTGCCGCCTGGAGGCAGGCGGCCGAGACCAGCAAGGTCGTGACCATCGTTATTCTTCCAATCAAGTTTGCATTCATGCCCCCCAATTAACACGATTCGCCCGCACAAGGAAAGTGGGATTATGACAAGGTGACAGTCGATCACCGCGTCCACGGGTGTCTCAAGATTCAGGTGCCACCGCACCCGTCTTTCCATTTCGGAACACCAACGCCCCCGTCGGGCAATGCTTCACGCATTCGGCGGCGACTTTCTGCAGCCCTTCCTCGACCTCCCGACCGAAGGGCGCGCTGACTTTCACATCAAACCCGCGACCAATGAACGCAAGCCCCAGCGGCTCCGCGGCCATTTCGGTGAGCTTCACGCAGATGCCGCACAAAATACACTTGCCCGGCTCAAAGATGATTCCGCCCGGTTGAAGTTGCTGTTCAAACTCACGCCGTTCCGCCCGGAAGCGGCTCGCGTTTGCGCCATACGTCTGCGCGTAGTGCTGGAGCACGCAATTGCCTGACGAGCGACAATCACAATGCAGGCAGCGCGACGACTCCTGTGCCGCCTCCGTCTGCGTGTGCCCGGCGCAGCGGTCGCAGGGCGACACGCTCCCGCCACTGTGGGCCGACCGGAGAAATGACTTCAGTTCGCCCGGATCGAGCCGGCCCATGATGCTGGAGAATGGCTTCTCCGGTCGCCGCGCCACCTGGCCACTCAGAAACCGATGTACGCACTCCGCCGCAGCGCGACCCTCGGCCATCGCCTTCACGAGCTGTTTCTGCGGACGCACCGCGCTGCCCGCAGCGAAAACTTTCTCCATCGGCGTCTGACACGAGTTCGGATCCGCTTTGATTGAATTCCCCGCCAGCGGCAAACCCAGCTTCGCGCCCTCCTCCTTCCCCAGTTCCCCCACCGTAACCAGGACCGCCCCAAACCCGCGCACCAAACCTTCCACCGTTACGTGCTGGCCGAGTTCAACGCCGAATTTGAAATCAACCCCCAGCCGCGCGAGCAAACTGATCTCTGCGTCCAGGACCGAGACGGGCAACTGATTTTCCGCCACCTCGCGCAAGGTTCCGCCGGCCCGCGCTTGCCGGTCCGCGACGGTGACGCTGTGGCCTTCGCGCAAAAGATAGTAGGCCGCCGCCAATCCCGCCGGCCCGGAGCCAATGATCACGACCCTCTTGCCCGTGGCGGGTTTGGCCCGGACCACGTGCGGTTCCGGCCTCTGCAAATCCTGATCCGTCACAAACTTTTCCAGGTCGCGGATGGCCGCAGGAGAATCCCAGTTCCCACGCCGGCAACCCTGCTCGCAGGGATGATGACAAAGCCGCCCCATCACCCCAGCCAGCGGCAAGGCCTGCCGCACCGTCGCAATCGCGTCGTCCAATCGCTTCGCCTCGATATGCCGCAACATCTGCGGAATGTTTAACATCAAAGGACACAGCCGGTGACACGGCGAGAGGCAGTCGCCCACATGAT
>JANOHH010000223.1:0-2279 GCA_031406395.1 Verrucomicrobiota bacterium
CCTCCCAGACTGCAATCGCCGGTCAACCGAGTGCGCGCCGCTGAAGCGGCTATCCCTGGCGTTGCCGTCATCATGCCGCCGGAGGGCTAGTATCTCGAACCTGCAAAAAACAGTTTGCGTTTTCCGGATCCCGTGGTCTTGCTTTGCGACTGCGGATAGGGGAGACTCTCACGACCATTGGCAGTCAAACGCGAAATCGTAATATGAAAAAGAAAGCAAATCTCCGTCTGGCCCGGGCTTTCACCCTCATTGAATTGCTGGTGGTGATCGCGATTATCGCCATCCTCGCCGCGATGTTGCTGCCCGCGCTGTCCAAGGCCAAAATAAAAACCATTGGCATTGGGTGCATGAACAACACCAAGCAGATTACTCTGGCTTGGATCATGTATGCCCATGACAACAACGACGCGTTACTCGATTCCCGCAGTTGGATGGGTGGCGATGTGTACTTTTCGAACCCTAACCCGGACTGGACCAATATCAACATTCTGAAAGCCAGCGCTTTGAACTCTTACCTGGGCGGAAACTACAAGGTTTATAAGTGTCCGGGGGACCCGCGCAACTATCTCAACCGCGGCCCAGTGGTCCGAAGTGTCTCCATGCAATCATACATTGGCGTCGGTTGGACCGGCGGTTTCTTCGTTTATACCAAGCTGTCCAGCATGCTCCGACCCGGCCCCTCAAAGACGTTTGTCATCCTCGATGAGAGCAAGTGGACCGTCAATGATGGGTTTTTTGCCGTGCCGATGGAAACCTATGATCCTTACGTGCCCAATGCCCTGGCATTTGTTGATGTTCCTGCCACCTTCCACAACAACGCTGGCAGCCTCTCCTTTGCCGACGGGCACTCCGAAATTCACCGCTGGCGGGATGCGCGGACCGCCAACGCCAAACTGTTTGAATCCTCAGCAAAGAATGTGGATTTGACGTGGCTCCAGGAGCGGAGTTCGGCCAAGATCAGCAACCCGACCCGCTGAAGATTCCCGCCCCCGGTCGTCCTTTTGCGCTCCGCTTTTCCTCCGAGCGAGTCCAAGTGATTGCTACCATGGGGGAGTCTCAATTGCCCGGCGGCGGAAAGCAATTTTGCCACGGCATTGAGGTGCGCGGAGGGCAAAGATGCCGGAGCGATCCGCTCCCACGCAGGAACGGGATAACCCCAAATTTTCGTGGTCATGTTGGAGTGCAGTCGTGTCCTCGTTCCGCTGCGGCAGGCTGATCGTTTAGTTCAGCCGGAAGCTCGCACGCTCCCGCAGCCAATGGTAATCTGTGGGCGGTACGGCGGCAAAGCCACCGCCCGCACCACCTTTCACGGCCGGGCGAATGGTGTCGGGCACCAGCCAACGATGCGTCTCGATGTGCCCGTCCGCGAACGACAGGTTCGCCGCGCCGTTGTGGTGGGACGCCGGAAGGTTGCCCCACTTGTCCTCATTCAGCCGGTTCATAAAAAATCCATCGTTCAGTGTATCGGGGTGCTCATCCAAAAAAACAAACGTCCCGGCAGGGTTCCTGATCTCTGTATGCTTGAAGAACTGCGCGAAATTCGGATTGAACTTGTTGGTCAGCACGCCCGGATTTCCGACCAGGGAATTCATGGAATAGCTGCGCGTGCGGGGACCATTCTCCGCCAGGGCCCGGTCCGAAGGGCATTTGTAAACCGCCGTGTTGAGCGCAAGGAGCGGTGTAAGCTTTCCGCTGATCAGGTAGGCGCGATTGGTGTTTTCTTCGGCGGTTCCCCAATCCATGACATTGTTCACCCAGTTCTGGCGCAAAGCCCGCGTCTCATCAATGCCGTGGTTGTTGACCAACAACTCATTATTTTCATCCGCATAAAGCGTCCAAGCCAAAGCCAGTTGCCGGATATTGTTGACGCAGCCAATGGCCTGCGCCTTGGTCTTGGCCCTGTTCAGTGCGGGCAATAGCAGCGCCGCAAGGATGGCGATAATCGCGATCACCACGAGCAGTTCGATCAGGGTAAACCCCTTGAGCTTCGCCACAGACGCTTTCATTGGAGGCATTGTGCCTGATTCGAGCCCAGCGCTCCAGATCCGTTTGCGCTGTATCTTCCGCCGGTGGTTTCTGCATTTTGGGCGAGACCGCGACAAAGCGGCTTCGTCATCGCGGGCCACGCGGGAATTTTAACCATATTTCCGCAGTTGGCTGGGTCATCGCGCTGCGATGACCCCGCGCCGTATCAGGCGCGGAACGGCTTTTTACGGACCTACTTTCCCGCACCATTCCCTGTCGCCCGCTGAACGCGGGCGAGGTCATCGCAGCACGAT
>JANOHH010000255.1:0-3414 GCA_031406395.1 Verrucomicrobiota bacterium
ACTCCCACGGGGAGGGCTGGCGGCTCGGCTTTTTCGTGAAGGGCGACGATCCGAAGCCGAACAGTTGAGCACGGCAAAGCGGGGCTTGGCGCGAATCAATTTCGCACGGCGGCGGGTGAACCGGACACTGGACAGCGAGACCTTGCTGGCGGTGCTACGTGGCAACGCTCCACGATTCTTTGAACTGGCGGAGGTTGTCGGCAGGTGGGTTTGGATTCAGTTTGCGGAGCAGCAACCGCGCGAAATCACGAGCCGCCTGTCTGAACTCGGCTTTCACTGGAACAACACGCGACAGGCGTGGCAGCATCCGTGCGGTCTGAATCGCCACGAGGCGGCGACCTTCGACCCGCGCAAAGTTTACGGCAGCTACTTCGCGGCGGATACAATGCGCGGTTGAAACAACTGCCAGAAGAACTGCCAGAAGAAAATAGTGAGAAGGGGGCAAGAATAGTGTCGAGTTAAGGCAGATTCTTATTTATTACTTAGGAAAACAGCATATTTTGAATTTGGAAACGGGGCGAGCCCTTCCTCTGGAGCCATTTCGGTCTTTTTGAGACGTTTACTCGCGCCTTGGTATTCTAGTGTAACAGTTAAAGCTTTACAAGTCAGTTAAAGGCGGCCACGCTCCGGGAATGTGGCAATCTGCCGATTCCCTCCCGCTCACAGCCGAACAGAAGAAGCAACTGGAGAATTGGGTTCAGGCTCCGTCGACGCCGCAGAAAATTGTGCTGCGGGCACGCATTTGTCTTTTGGCACATCAGGGCCTGCCCAATCGGCGCATCGCGCAAGCGCTGAAGACCAGTCGGCCCACCGTTCTGCTGTGGCGCAACCATTTCTTGAAAGGTGGAGTGGCGGGTCTGGAACACGAACCGGCTCGCAAGACCAGTGCGCAACGCACCAAGAACGATCAGATCAAGGCTATCGTGGAAGCGACGCTGCATACGAAACCCGAGGACGCCACTCATTGGAGCAGCCGGACTTTGGCGGATCGATTCGGAGTCAGTCACATGACGGTGGCCCGGATTTGGGACAGCCACGGTTTGCAACCGCATCGAGTTCGCCATTTCAAGCTGTCGCGCGACAAACAGTTTGTGGAAAAACTCACCGATGTGGTCGGGCTGTATCTTAATCCGCCTGATAAAGCGCTGGTTTTGTGCGTGGACGAAAAATCCCAAATTCAAGCACTGGATCGCACGCAACCGGGTTTGCCGATGAAAAAAGGCCGCTGTGGAACGTTGACCCACGACTATGTTCGGCATGGAACCACCATGCTGTTTGCAGCGCTGAATGTTTTGGACGGCACCGTGATCGGCTCGTGTTTTGAGCGCCATCGGCATGAAGAATTTCTCAAGTTTCTCCGGCAGGTGGACCGCGACACCCCGGAAGGCATGGACCTGCATCTGATCGTGGACAACTATTCCACACACAAGCATCCGAACGTCAAACAATGGATTGCCCGGCACAAGCGCTTCCACCTGCATTTCATTCCCACCAGTTCTTCCTGGTTGAATTTGGTCGAGCGGTGGTTTGATGAAATTACCCGGAAACGGATTCGCCGCGGCGTCTTCAAAAGCGTCAAGGAATTGATCGATGCCATCCAAACCTACGTAAAAACCAACAATCAAAATCCCAGGCCGTTTGTGTGGACCAAGCGCGTCGACGAAATCTTAGAAAAGGTGAATCATTGTAAAGCCAGCTCTGTTACAGCACACTAGTGTAGTGTTTTTCGAGACCGCAACCCGCACCATTTTACTTGGATTGCGTGACTGCCTCCTCCAGATCAAACCAAACTTTTCCCCCACCCACGATGGTAAGAATCGCTTTCCCTTTCAACGGCCAACCGTAGAAGGGATTGTTGGCAGACTTGCTCGCCGCGTCGCTCCGCCCGAAGACCCACTCGCGATCTGGATCGAACACGGTCACGTCCGCGTCCGCTCCTATACTCAAGGAGCCTTTCTCCAGATTGAGCAGTCGCGCCGGGGCGACCGTGTATTTGGCGATGAGGTCGTTTAAGCTGAGTCGTTTTGCGTGGTAAAGCTGCATGAGCGAGAGTGCGAGTTCGGTTTCCAGGCCCGTGATGCCGAAGGGCGCATAGTCGAACTCCACCTCCTTCTCGAATTCACAATGCGGTGCGTGGTCGCTGCACAGGATTTCGATCGTGCCATCCACGAGGCCGGCAAGAATCGCTTCGCGGTCGCGCGCGGAACGGAGCGGTGGATTCATCTTGAAATTCGTGTCGTAGGCGGGCCAGCATGGACGGGCGTCGTGAGTCCGGGGTTTTGAGTCTTCAACCGGGAAGACTTGTTTTCCGTCCCCCACCCAAAACTTTTCACTCCCGGCAACGGCCTCATCCGTCAGCGTGAAGTGATGCGGGCACGCCTCGCCGGAGATCGGCACGCCCCGCTGCTTGGCCGCGCGGATCAAGTCGACGCTTCCTGCGGCGCTAAGGTGCTGGCAATGGACGCGGGCGCCGGTAAGTTCGGCGAGCAGTATGTTGCGGGCGACAATCATCTCTTCGCCCGCCGCCGGCCAGCCTTGCAGCCCGAGCGAGGTGCTCCACCGGCCTTCGTGCATCACGCCTTCCGTTACGAGCGAGTAATCCTGGCAATGATCCATCACCGGCAGGTCGAACATCTTGGCGTACTCAAGCGCCCGGCGCATGAGTTCGTTGTTCTGTACGCAATGACCATCGTCGGTGATCGCCACGACGCCGGCGCGTTTGAGTGATCCGATAGGGGCGAGCTCTTCCCCGGCGATATTCTTGGTGATGGCGCCGGCCACAAAGAGATTCACGACGCCATCACGTTTCGCGCGGTCATGAATCAGCGCCACGGTGCCGGCGTTATCAATCGCAGGCGAAGTGTTGGGCATGCAGACGAGGGAAGTAAATCCACCGCGCGCGGCCGCCAGCGTGCCGGTGGCGATGTTTTCTTTGGCGGTCTGGCCCGGCTCGCGCAGGTGAACGTGCAAGTCGATCAAGCCGGGGCAAACGACGAGTCCGCGCACGTCCGTGCGTTCGGCGTCGGGGGGCGCTAGTCGCGCGGCCTCAGCGCCGACGGCGGCGATTTTGCCGTCGCGGATCAGAAGGTCGGCGATAGTGTCGAGGCAGTTGGCGGGGTCAATCACTCGCCCGCCGGTGAGGAGCAGCGAATTCATCGGGCGCGAGCGTAGCGGTGGCGAATTGACAAGGCAAGTTTGCGCGGTAAGATTCGCGGCGTCCGGTGCGGGTGTAGTTCAATGGTAGAACGGCAGCCTTCCAAGCTGCATACGCGGGTCCGATTCCCGCCGCCCGCTCCAATTCTGATTCGGAATCGTTCCTGTCTTTGATCTCCCACTCATCTTTCCAACTCGCCGCCGGGAGAAGAAGTTTGAGCTATGAAAAGCTTGGGAAAGGATTATCCCGGCACTTGCGCT
>JANOHH010000260.1:0-1136 GCA_031406395.1 Verrucomicrobiota bacterium
CAAGTGTTTACCGCCGAAGATTACGACAATTCCATCATCGCCAATGTTACGGCCACTTACGTGAAAGGCTTCGGCGGAAACACCACCGTGAACACGCCGTCTTCCAGTTCCGTGGCTCAAAGCTTGGCTTCCCTGCGTTCCGGGGTTCTGAGCAGCACGATCAACATGGATTTTTTGATCCAATTCCTGCAGAAGACGACCGACGCCACCATCCTGGCCGAACCGCAAATCAACGTGCGAAACAATGAAACCGGAAGGCTTTTCGTGGGTCAACAGGTGCCGGTGCCCGACAACACGCAGTTGTCTTCGGTTGGCTCCCAAACCACTACCCTTAAGTACCGGGATGTCGGCGTTGTTCTCGAGGTCACCCCTCACATCAACAGCGCGGGCGACGTGGAGCTGAAAATCCATGCCGAATCCTCCACCACCGTGCCGGGAGTGACCGTACTGGGCGGCGCCGTTTTCGACACGCGCAATTTCCGCACCGACCTGACGGCGAAAAACGGCCAAACGCTGATCTTAGGCGGGATCATCCAAAGTCAAGTGTCGGACATCTTGCGAAAAACTCCAATTTTCGGAAGTATCCCCGGCTTGAAATGGCTGTTCAACAAGCAGGACAAGACGACCCGCCGGGTTGAGCTGTTGGTTTTTCTCCGCCCGCGCGTCGTCCGAAGCTCCGAAGAAGCCCAGGCCCTGATGCACGACATGGGCGAAAAGTTTCCCTTGGTGGAAAAGTGGCGAGAAGGAATTCCGCCCGAAACCAAGGGCAAAAATGACAAGTCGCCACCCAAAGACTGAGAATCAGTCATTGCCGGCGCATCCTTGGCTCTGCTCTCGTTCCGGTTCCGGCACACCCCCAACGGGAATAGGCTGGAGATTTTCATTACGATTACGGGCGTGACACATTAGCCTCCATTCATGAGCGCGTTCGCCGTCAGCCTGGAAAAGGCAAACCAACTCGCCCAGCGCATGACCGCGTTGGGCGTGAACGAAAGCGACATCGAGGAATCCTTCGTTCGCTCCGGCGGCCACGGCGGGCAAAACGTCAACAAGACTTCGACCTGCGTGATGCTGCTGCACCGTCCGACCGGGTTGCAGGTCAAATGTCAGGAGACGCGCCAGCAAGGACTCAATCG
>JANOHH010000261.1:0-1381 GCA_031406395.1 Verrucomicrobiota bacterium
CCGGCTGACGACTGCGGCGGAACACATCATCGAGGCGAACCGGGATAAGCCATTTTTTCTCTACCTCGCGCACTACGCGGTTCACACGCCGTTGCAGGCGAAGGCGGATTACGTGGCCAAGTATCCGGCGTTGACCAACAAGCCGGGCCAGCAGACGAATGTCATTTACGCCGCGATGATCGAAAGTATGGATGAGAGCGTCGGGCGCATCTTGAAAAAGCTCGACGACTTGAAGCTCACGGAAAATACCGTGGTGATCTTCACGTCCGACAATGGCGGGCTCGCCACCGGTGAAGGACCGAACACGCCTCCGACTATCAACTCACCGTTGCGGGAAGGTAAAGGCTGGCTCTACGAAGGTGGAATCCGCGTGCCGCTACTGGCACGGTGGCCGGGCTTCATTCCGCCGGGCAGTACGAACACCACGCCGGTGAGCAGCGTGGACTATTTCCCGACCCTGCTCGAACTGGCGGGCGTGAAAGCGTCGCCACACGAAATAGTGGACGGCGTCAGTCTCGCGCCGTTGCTCAAGCAGGCCGGCGAACTCCCGGCGCGCCCGCTCTTGTGGCATTACCCGCATTACGCCAACCAGAGTAGCAAGCCCGGCGGCGCGATCCGCGAGGGCGATTTCAAACTCATCGAGTTTTACGAAACGGGCCGCGTGGAGTTGTTCGATCTGAAACGTGATTTCCGGGAGAACCAAAACCTGGCCGAAGACCCGGCGCAAACGGCGCGCGTGAAATCGCTTCGATCGAAGTTGGACACCTGGCGCCGCGAGATTGGCGCGCAGCTGATGACGCCGAACCCCGGTTACCATCCCAGCCCTCAGGCCACGAACGGCAGCATCACATTATTGGCCAAGCATGCCGACGTACATGGCGTGATGCTCCGTTACGAGCCGTTGCCGCACAAAAACACGCTCGGTTTCTGGGTAAACCCGAACGACTGGGCGCAGTGGGAATTCGAGGTCGCCCAACCGGGCAAGTTCGCGGTGGAAATCACCTATGGTTGCGGTACCGGCAGCGGCGGCAGCGAAGTGGAGTTCGCCGTCGGTGAACAGAAATTGATTTTCAAGGTGGAGGCGACCGGCGGGTTTCAAGCGTTTGTGAAACGTGATATTGGCGAGTTGAGTTTCGATCAACCCGGCCGCTTCACATTGACGGTAAAAGCGAAATCCAAACCCGGACCAGCAGTGATGGATTTGCCGCAGGTGATGTTGAAGCCGGTAAGGTAGTGGTAAGCCCGGCTGACGCGATAATTTGATGAAGACGCTCTAGCGCTCCTGATACTCCAGCAAACCATGAGACTCGATCTCTCACCTGCCCACTGCGCCTTCTTGACTCGGGTACTCCTCAGCGCGGCCCTGTTACCGCTGCTCGCC
>JANOHH010000265.1:0-3311 GCA_031406395.1 Verrucomicrobiota bacterium
GGTGGAAGAACCACTCATTCTTGCGAAGGATGGCCTGGCGCAAGGGTTCGGATTGGTTGCGTCCCTTGACAGTATTCCACTCGCCACTTTTCCAGCCCAGTCCCTTTTCAATTTCCTGCGCGGCGAGTATGTAACCGTAGCTGGTCAGATGAATGCCGTTGTCGGTCCACGCAAAATTGGAGGAACCGTTTAATCGTTTCAGGGAAATAACTCGCGCGACACGGATGGCGCCGATCTCGCGGATCGCGTCGCGATACCGGTCCAGATTCCGGTTGTGGGCGCGTTCCTCCTCCGCTGACGTGCAATGATTCCAGGCCCTGGCGTCGTTGTGCTCAATCGGGCCGACCAGGACCAAACGCGCCATCGGCGAAATCTTCTCGATCGTATCCAGCAGTCGGTTGTAGTCCCGGATGAATTTCGCCAAACCGGCCTCACCCTCAAATGAGCTGGCCATGCCGTAACCGACGAACACGACGGTGGGTTTGGCTTCCTCGAGTTGCTTGATCAATTGCTTCCAGCCCTCGTTGTCGGGCTCGAGGCCGGCTTGGAGCAGGGAGCGCCCGAAGCGCGAATCACCTGCCGGCGTATCCGCACTCCAACCGAGGTTGCGAAAGGTGACATTCCGTTGGGGGAAACGCGTCGTAAGCATCAGCTCGATCCATCCGTGATACTGTTCCCGTTCCATTAAAGTGTCGCCGATGAAAACAACGCGATCACCTTCACGCAGTTCAAACGGGGTGGTTGGGTCAGCCGCCAACGCCGGCGCCCCGAATAGCAGGGAGCTGAGTAGCGAACATAACAGTGGCCCAAGCGTTGATCGCAAGTTGATTTTCACGGGAAAAACTTTAGCGAGAAAGAGCCGGTGGGGGGAAGCTCATTCTGGTGCTGTCCTAAATGGGTAGGGATGGCGCGCTGCGCTGTCCACGCTGGTAAAGCCAGCGCCCGTTCCGCCCGCTTTACGGGCGGGGATATCGCAGCGCGATGTCCCTACCCAGCAAATCAGGACCCTAACTCATTCTTGCGCGCGGGCGGATGGGGGCGCGTCAAAGTACTTCCTATTCGCCGACCGCTCGTTACCCTTGCGGCATGCCGTCATTCGACATTGTCAGTGAAGTGAACTCGATGGAAATCGAGAACGCGGTCAACATCGCCAAGAAAGAACTGGCGAACCGGTTTGATTTCAAAGGCAGCAAAGCCGAGATCGTGCTCGAAAAGAGCGAGATCAAATTGACCGCCGAGGACCAGTTCAAAATCAAGGCGCTGGTGGAAATCGTCCTTGGGAAAATCACCAAGCGCAACATCAGCATGAAGAACGTGGAAGTCTGCGATCCGGACCTATCGCCGCTCGGCCATGCGCGACAGGTCATCAAGATCAAGCAGGGCATTGAGACCGAAACCGCGAAGCAGATCACCGGGTTTATTCGCGACAGCAAGTTCAAGGTCACGACCCAGATCCAGGACAGCCAGGTGCGGGTAACGGGCAAGAGTCGCGATGAACTGCAGTCCGTGATGGCGGCGGTGCGGGTAAAGGATTTCCCCGTGTCGGTGCAATTCCAGAATTTCCGGGATTGATCAGCCAGCGCGCCAGTGGCTTGTTCTTCGTTTGAATTGGTTCGGCGCACGCCTTTGCGAGCAGATTTTTCCCCAGGCTTGCGCCAACAGACTCACCCGTACTGCGGCCGAAGTCCAGATGCAGGTCAATCTCCGCAGGATTGCCGACCGGTTTTCAAGACCCTCATAAACCGCCGCGCTGGATTCGGTAGAACCGGTTCCCGACGGGCGGGCTGGTATCGGTGACTTTGGCTGGACTGACCGGGATATTGGTGACCAGCAGCGTGCTCCAATTGGTTTGGCTGAGGTTGGTGGAGAACTGCACCGTATAGCTCACTCCCGTGTCCCCGGTGAACAGGAAACTGAACTGGTTCAACTCCCGCTGGGGGTTCGAGAGAACTATGGGCGTGGCGATGCTCCGGCAGACGCGGTAGAAGCGTTTCCCAACGGGCGGGGTTGGGTCGGTGACTTTGGCCGGACTGACTGGGATATTGGTGACCAGCAGCGTGCTCCAATTGTTTTGGCTGAGGTTTGTCGAAAATTGCACGGTATAGGTGGTTCCGGGATCACCCGTGAACAGGAAACTGAATCCGGTCAATTCCTTCTTGGGGTTGGAGAGGACAATCGCGGTCGGGTTGGCGGTGGAATTGGTCGCATAGGTCTGGAGTGTCAGGGAAGTCGCGGTGTAAACCGGGGCGAAGGCCCGGCCAGAGCCGACGTCCAAACCGCTGTAATCGGTGAACGAGCCGGCGACCACGCCATAACTCATGATCTGGAAGGTGCGGTTGGTGGCCGGCACATAGCCATTGAGCAGTCGGGCGGCGAGCCGTCCGGCGAGGCTGGCGGTGCCGGTCAAGTTGATCCGGCCGAAAGTGGCGTCACCGGAAAGGCCGAAGAGCACGGTGCCCTCGGTGAGGCTGAAGTTGCGGCCAAAGGTCCAGATGCCACTGAGCTGTTCGATGACGCCCTGGTTGTAAAACACAACGTCCATGGTCGAGGTACCAGCGCCAACGGGTTTGCGGAGCGTGCCGCTGTTGCGGAAATAGCCGAAGTTATTGACGACCCATTGCACGAGCGACAAATCGCCCTGCACTTCCCAAAGTCCGCCGGGCTGATTCTCAACCGCTCCGAAATATGCGGAAGCGTCATTCATCATTGAGATGGTCCCAGCACTCCAATAGACACTGCCGTAGTTGGTCATTCGTGCTCCCAGTTCCTTTTGACCGCTGCCAAGCAGGTTCGCCACCCCATTGGATTGAACCAGCAGCGAGGCGCCCTGAGCAAAACGACCGCTGAACCAATTGAGCGCACCTACGCCCGTCACCACTGTCGGTCCGCCGACATTTCCGCTATTCAGATTCAAGACCCCGGTTACCGTATTCGATCCCAAGAGTGTAGAGCCGTCCAGATCGAGCCGGACAATGTTTCCATTGGTCTGGTAATTTGGGCTCAAGCCAACGCTGCCACCGAGCAATTTTAGATTCGGCAGGTAATTGAGCAACCCTTGAAGCGTGCCGCCGGTCAATTGGTACTGGCCCGCCCCGGTAAGTTGGGTCAGCGGTGTGTAAGTGAAAGTGCCGGTGTTGAATTGGACAATGGCGCCAAACGCGGCGATAAACAAACCGTCCAATACTTCCCCACGGCCAAAGCGCAACGTGCCGCTCTGGACCTCGACGGTCCCGAATTGGTTTTGTAAGGCCACATTGAAGCTACCCGTCCCCGCCCCGCTGGTCTTGCGGAACGTGCCGCCGTTGACAAAC
>JANOHH010000294.1:0-1031 GCA_031406395.1 Verrucomicrobiota bacterium
GCCTGTGAGCCGGGGCCACTTGGCCGCCAACGACGAATTGCTTGCTCAAGCCCAACGCAAAGGTGGGACTCGTTGTGAACACGGATTGGACCAGCATCTGCCGGCCCCAACCACTTGACCCTCGTCCTCGCCGCTTCGAGTGCGGCAGTTGAACACTCGATTCGCCATGGAGGCTCGATCGCGGTACGCAACCGGTGATCGGCGGTCGTTTGGAGAGGCCTGCGGGTAGTGCAGCGCGGGTGATTTCAACAATTTGCCCTGGAACCGGCGGCCGTTTTGGCCATCAATTTTACGGGCGGGGATCGCTGGCTGTACTCGCAGCTATTGGCCCGAGCCGATAGAGTCGTAGTGGGTCAAATCCACGGGTCGGCACTTCGAGCAGCAATTCCGGTCGGCGCTGATTCCAGGCCGCATCCTGCGCCAACTCCTTCAGGTCGGCTGCGCGCAGGAGGACTACCTGAGCTTCACTCCCGAAATCCTGTGGTCGAAGAACATAGCGGACCGAATGCCGGATGTAGTAGAAGGACGGCCAGAAACCCGGACGATAGGCGCTCAAAGTGGCGTTCATGGGGAGCCGTTCGTCTACGATGGCGGCCGCCTGCCGAAAGGGGCTGCGCTTGTCCACGTGGATTGGGAGCACCACCGCCAAGTAACCCCAGAGGCCGATCGCGATAACCGCCGCACCGGCCAGGCTCAGGGGCACCACCCCGGTGATGCGGTGGCGGTGACGCCAGGCCCAAAGTGCCGGCACCAGCGTGGCCGTGGCCATCGGAATCTGCCACCAGAGCTGAAAGGTCCAGATCGCTCCGATCAGTGTGGCTGCCGCCAAGAGACTACCCAGGACTAGCAGCGTATTCCGACACCAACGCTCGGCGATCTTTGGAATCGAGACACCATCCAATGCCCATCCGAGCAGGAGACAAGCGAGTGGGAAAACCGGCAATGAGTAACGCGGTCGGGTCATGGGCATTAGGCAAATGGCCACGAAAGTGATGACCAATCCCAAGCGCAGTCCGCGGAAGAGCCGCTGG
>JANOHH010000330.1:0-2619 GCA_031406395.1 Verrucomicrobiota bacterium
GCGCTCCAATCGCCCGGTTCAGGGCCCCGATGCGCGATTCCGAAATCGAGGCGGCAACCCCTGAACTTCCCGGCGGTAGCGCAGGTTGGCAACCTGCTGTGTCGCCGACTGGTAGTCGGCTGGCCGGAGAGCTGTCGCACCGCAGGGGATTGCCAATCCGCGACACAGCAGACTGCCAGCCTGCGCTACGGTTCAAGTGCGCACCGCTCGTGCAAAGTTCGGAGTGGTCGCTCCCCGAGGTTGCGGGCGAGCGTGAACCTCATCTGGCATTCTTTGGTTGATGCCATGACCAACGCCCCGCTCCTTGCCATGCGCGGAATCTCCAAGCGATTCCCCGGCGTGGTGGCTTTGGATGGTGTAAGTCTCGAAGTCGGGCGCGGCGAGGTGGTTGCCCTTTGCGGTGAAAATGGCGCGGGCAAGTCCACGCTTATGAAAATCCTTGGCGGCGTTTATCAGCCGGACGCCGGGGAGATTCTCGTGGACGGCCAGCCGGTCAGGGTCAACCACGTCACGGACGCGCTGAAGCTCGGCATCGCGTTCATTCACCAGGAGCTCAACGTCCTCGACAACCTCGACGTGGCGGCGAATGTCTTTCTCGGTCGGGAACCGCTGCTTACGCCGCTCAAATTGATTGACCGCAGGAAAATCCACGCCGACACCGAACCGTTCCTCAAACGACTCGGCCTAGACATCTCCAGCCGCACGCGGCTCGACAAACTTTCCCTCGCGCAGCAGCAGATGGTCGAGATTGCCAAGGCGCTTTCGCTCAATGCCCGCATCATCATCATGGACGAGCCGACGTCCAGCCTCACGCTCACTGAGACCGAGCGCCTCCTCCAGTTGGTCCGCGAATTGAGCGAACAGGGCGTCAGCGTCATCTACATCTCGCATCGGTTCGGAGAAGTCGAGCACTGCGCTGATCGCGTCGTGGTTCTCCGCGACGGTCGGAACGCCGGCGAGCTTCCGCAAGCCGACATCAGCCACGACCGCATCGTCGGCCTGATGGTAGGGCGTGAAATTAAAAGTTTCTACAGCGCACCGAAAGCGCCGGTGACCGCGGGCTTCCTCAAGGTTCGCAACCTGCGCTCCAGCCGTTATCCGGCCAAGGCGGTGTCTTTCGATGCGGGGAAGGGCGAGATCCTCGGCTTCGCCGGACTCGTGGGCGCGGGTCGGAGTGAAATCGCCAAAGCCATCGTTGGCCTGGACCGGCTGGCGAGTGGCGAAGTCGCTTTGGGCGGCGAAGCGCTTTCCGTGGGCGATTCGCGGGTTGCGATTCAGCGTGGGATTTATCTCGTGCCGGAAGACCGGCGTGGCGAAGGTCTGGTCGTCGGCATGACCGTCCGGGAAAACGTCACCCTTCCATCCCTGAAACGCTTCGCCTCGCTGTTTCTCATTCACCGCGGTCGCGAACGGGCCGTGGCCGACGAACAAATTCACTCGCTGAGCATCAAGACGCCCAATGCCGAAACGCGCGTGCTGAATCTTTCCGGCGGCAACCAGCAGAAGGTCGTGCTCGGCAAATGGCTTTCTATGAATCCGAAGGTGATGATTCTCGATGAACCGACGCGTGGGATTGACGTTGGCGCCAAGGCAGAGATTTACCGGTTGATGCGCGAACTGGCGGAACGCGGCACGGTCATTTTGATGATCAGCAGTGACATGGAGGAGGTTTTGAACATCAGCGATCGGGTGGCCGTGATGCACGAAGGCGAAATCTCCGGCGTGCTGGCGCGCGCCGATTGCACCGAGGAAAATATCATGCAACTGGCCGTGGGGAAGAAGATTTCGGCCGCGCGACCGGCTTTTGCCAATTGAATTGCGAACTTGAATGAAAAAGGAAATCGGCATCTCGGTTCTGCTGTTCGTCCTGTGCGCGGTGACGACGCTCCTGAATCCCAAGTTCATTTCCCCGGTCAATCTGACCAACACGGCCAACCAGATTGGCATGTATGGGATTTTCAGCCTCGGTCTGGGTCTCGTCATTATCACCGGTGGCATCGATCTGTCCGTCGGCTCCATGATCGCACTGTGCGGGGTGTTGCTGTCCATCATGCTGACCGAATGGCACTGGCACTGGGCGGCGGCGGCCGCGGCGGCAATCTTGTTGCCGATGCTGCTCGGCTATATCCACGGCACGCTCATTACGCGGATGAAGATTCAACCCTTCATCATCACCCTCTGTGGCCTGCTGATCTATCGCGGCCTGGCGCGTTTCATTGCCCACGACGACACGAAAGGTTTTGGCAACGCCGAAGGATTCGAAATCTTCCGCGAGGCCGCCAAAGGGAAGTTGTTCGGGCTGCCCATGCCGTTCGTGCTGCTCATCATCTTCTCCATCATCATGTGGTTCGTGTTGCACCGCTCGATCTATGGCCGTTATCTGCTCGCCGTCGGGCGTAACGAGGAAGCCACCCGGTTCTCCGGTATCAACACCCGCCGCGTTATCGCCAGCAGCTACATCGTGGCGGGGTTGCTGACGGGCATTTCGGGCATCCTCTTCGCGTTTTACACCAACTCGGTCTCACCCTCGAACCACGGAAACTTCTACGAGCTCTATGGCATCGCGGCGGCGGTGCTGGGCGGCTGCAGTTTGCGGGGCGGGGAAGGCTCGATCGTCGG
>JANOHH010000332.1:0-1997 GCA_031406395.1 Verrucomicrobiota bacterium
GTTGCGGTCATCGCGGAAAAATTCTCGTTTAAGACGCTGCTCACCGGTTTCAGCTTCGTGTTCACGAACCGCATCATCCTCGGGATCATCACGCTCGACATGTTCGCCGTGTTGCTGGGCGGCGCCACCGCGCTGCTACCGGTTTATGCGAAGGAAATTTTGCACGTCGGCCCGTACGGGCTGGGCATGTTGCAAACGGCGCTGCCGGTTGGCGCCATCCTCTGCTCCTTTACCCTGACCCATCGACCGCCGCTGCAAAAAGCGGGGCGCTCGCTGCTCTGGGCGGTGGCCAGCTTTGGCCTTGCGACCATCGTGTTCGGATTGTCGCAGCAGTTCTGGCTTTCGTTCGCCATGTTGATGATCTGCGGGATGTCGGACAACGTGAGTGTGGTGGTGCGGCACACCCTGGTGCAGTTGCTCACGCCCAATGAGAAACGCGGCCGCGTTTCCGCCGTCAACAACCTCTTCATCGGCACCTCCAACGAACTGGGGGAAGTCGAATCCGGCACGGTCGCGCACTGGTTTGGCCCGGCGCTGGGAAACACGATCGCCACCGGCGCGATGATCTCCGTCGTGACCGGTGGCGTGGGCACGATTCTCGTCGTGCTGGGCGTGGCCTGGCTTTGGCCGGAGATTCGCAAATACGGACGGCTGGACGGTTCTTGAAGGGCCACGCCCACAACCGAAGCGCTTTTCAACGCAAAGACGCCAAGCCGCAAAGAACCATTACAGCCGCCTTGCGTCTTAGCGCTTTTGCGCCTTTGCGTTAAGATTCCCCACCTTCCTCAAGCCCAGCGTCGCCCCCGGAAATCATCAACCTAGCGCGCAGATAACTTGAGTCCCTCACCGACCCGGCCTAGATTCACGCCCGAATGAGTAATACGCTGAATGAACAAGTGTCGGCCGCGGCTGGCTGGATCAAAACTTTGCGCACCGAAATTGGCCGCGTCATCGTGGGACAGGAACAGTTGGTGGACCGGTTGCTGGTCGGGCTGCTCGCCAACGGTCATGTCTTGCTTGAAGGCGTGCCGGGCCTCGCGAAAACCCTCTGCGTCCGCACCCTGGCGTCCGCGATCCAGGCGTCCTTCCATCGCATCCAGTTCACGCCCGATCTCCTGCCGGCTGACATAGTCGGCACGCAGATTTACAATCCGCAGGATGGAAAATATCACGCCACCAAGGGGCCGGTGTTCGCCAACTTTGTCCTAGCCGATGAAATCAACCGTGCCCCGGCCAAGGTGCAATCCGCCTTGCTGGAGGCAATGCAGGAACGCCAGGTCACGCTCGGCGGCGAGACGATGCCGCTGCCCTCGCCGTTCCTCGTGCTGGCGACGGAAAATCCGATTGACCAGGAAGGCACGTATCCGTTGCCCGAGGCGCAGGTGGATCGGTTCATGTTCAAGGTGGTGCTGGATTATCCGTCGTTCGAGGAAGAGCGAAAAATTCTCGACCGCATGGCGTTCACGGCGCCGGAGATTCAAATCAAACCCGTCGTCACCGCTGCTGAAATTCTGCACACGCGTAAGGTGGTGGATCAAATTCATGTGGACGAGAAGATCCGCGATTACATCGTGCATCTGGTGTTCGCGACCCGCCGGCCGGAGCAATACAAGCTGGACGTGAAACATTTCATCCAGTTCGGCGCGTCCCCGCGCGCCACGATCAACCTGACGCTCGCGGCCAAGGCGTGGGCGTTATTGCAGGGCCGGGCGTAAGTCACGCCCGAAGACGTGAAGAGCATCGGCCCGGATGTGTTGCGACATCGCATCATCCTGACCTACGAAGCCGAGGCGCAGGCGGTGACAAGTGACGCCATCATCAAGAAAGTTTTTAACACCGTGCCGGTGCCCTGAAGCAAAAGATTTAACGGAGCGATGGAGCAATGGAGTATTGGGAAAAGAATGAGTTTATGCTGCTTGAATACCCCACCGCTCCTCCACTCCATTATTCCTTGTCCCGCACATGACCACTACTGAACTCCTTGAAACCGTCCGCCG
>JANOHH010000333.1:0-2912 GCA_031406395.1 Verrucomicrobiota bacterium
GGAACTTTTCATTGCGCACCTCCGTTCTCGCGGTGCATCTGTCGTTCAAGCTTTTCCAACCGTTGTTTCAACTCCGCGTTTTCCGTTTCGAGTTTCTGGATTCTGTCCTCCGACTTCTGGCTTCCGGCCTCCAGTTTCTGGTTCAACCCTTGAATCGCCGCCAGCGCCACGCCGTCGGCGTCCACGGTGGCGATGTGTTTGTCGTCCGGGCCAACATTGAACGCGGCGTAAAAATCCTGCGCCATCGGGCCGATGTGCCGCATGGAGGCGTCGGTCTTGTAGTTCCATTCCGTCAAGGGCAGGGCGGCCACTTTTTCCAGGACTTCGCGCGGGCTGACCGGTTTGAAGTTTTCCTTCGCGTGGCGGTCGCTGGTGAGGACGATGGCCCCGTTGACGTAAAGTCCACCGGCCACCAAGTGCATCAGTTCAACGCCCCCGGCGCCCGGTTGCGCGTAGCCGCTGTGATGGACGCCGCCCTTGTACCAGATGAAGCCGTCGGTGCCGGCCGCGTTGTCGCACCGGAAATACAGCGAACTGGATTGGACTCCGATGCCGTAGCTCGTTCCGAAGAGGTTGAGCATCTGGCGCGACTGTGAGCCGAACGACTGATTCCCAGTGACGGACACGTCGCCGGCGACGGTCTGATTGCCCGCGAACGCATTGCCGCCCCCGCGCAGGGCCACGTTGGCCGAGAGCCGCACGTCGGCGATTGTGCCGGTCAGGTTGGCGGCGTTGAGATTCGTCAACCCGCTGCCACCACCGCTGAAGGCTGTGGCCGTGACGGTACCGTCGGCATCAATCGCCAAACGGTCGGCGCCCGTGGTGTCGTCGCGGATGATGAAACTGCCGGGAGTCACATTGTCGCCGTAGCTGGCGAGGCGGAAATTGCGTCCGGCAGTGCCGGTATGGTTCAGGTAGATCGCCGGAGAATGCCCGGCGACGGCACTGTCAATGCGGATGCCTTCCCCCTGTCCCTCGGCGACGATCAGGTGCAGCGGTTGTTGCGGTGTCGCCGTGCCGATGCCGAGGCTGCCGGAGATGGATTGATTGCCGGAGAACACATTGCCAGATACCAACAACGCGACCTTCGCCGGAATTATCCCCTGCAGTGCCAGACTGTGAAACCGCCCCCCGGCAATGGCCACCACGTTGCTCAAGCCGGCGGGGATGTTTGTCTGGCCGAAGCCATTGTATCCCCACGCGACAACCGTCCCGTCGTTCTTTAGGGCCAGACTGTGATTATCTCCTGCGGCAATAGCCATCGCGTTGCCCAAGCCGGCGGGGATGTTCGTCTGGCTAGAGCTTCCCCAGGCGACGACCGTCCCGTCGCTCTTCAGGGCCAGACTGTGTTGTTCTCCTGCGGCAATGGCCTGCACGTTGCTCAAGCCAGCGGGAATAGTCGTCTGCCCATAGTAATCGCTTCCCCATGAGGCGATCGTCCCGTTGCTTTTCAGCACCAGGTTGTGGAGACCTCCCGCCGCAATGGCCATGACATTGCTCAATCCGACGGGAACGAACGACTGGCCAGCGGAGCCTCCCCACCCGGCGACGGTGCCATCGCGCTTTAGGGCCAGACTATGCCACTGACTCGAGTCAATGGCCACGACGTTGCTCAAGCCAGCGGGGACGTTCGTCTGACCCACATTGTTGAGTCCCCACGCGGTGACAGTCCCGTCGCTCTTCAGTGCCACACTGTGATAATATCCCCCGGCAATGGCCACCACATTGCTCAGGCCGGACGGGATGGTTGCCTGGCCAGAGCCATTGTCTCCCCACGCGGCGATTGTCCCGTCGCCATTCAGTGCCAGATTGTGCGCGACTCCTGCGGCAATGGCCACCACGTCGTTCAGGCCGGCGGGGATGGTCGTCATGCCAAAATAGGAATTGTTTCCCCACGCGACGACGGGATGGACCGGCTGCTGGAGTTTGCGCACATCCACGTTGGTGATGCCCGCGCCATTGCCGGTGAACGTGCCGGAAATATTCACGCCGCTTGCGCCATTGGTCACCACCGCGGCCGGCAGAAGCGCCAGCGGGAGGGTGCCGGCGATCTGGCTGGCCGAGACGTTGCCCGTAACGACTTCCGCCATGGTGGCAGAGTTCGCAGTGGCCGCACGGATGGCGTATGGCGCGGCGGTGATCTGCTGGCGCGGACTCAGCGGGACGTTGGTCCCGCTACCACTGGGATTCACGGCGATCTCCAACCAGCGATCCGGTCCACCAAAATTGTTCACGCTGCCCGGGAAATCCAACGGGACGGTAAACAGACCGTTGGTCACTGGCTGGTAAAGTCGCGCGACGCTGGTGCCGATCTGGTTCCCGAAGGAACTGTTATCGAAGAGCGAAAAACTGAAATCATACAGCCCATTGACCGGCCCGTTGGTATCGGTCAACCGGCCTTGATAGGTGAAGCTGGTGAGGGATGAGCCTTGGGCGAAGGCGGACAGGCAGAAGGCTGAATGAAGAATGACGAAACCGAGTGTGGGCAGGTATTTGGTTTTCATGGAATTTTAGTTGGGGTTGAGGATTGAGAGATGGAAGTTTGGATCACGGTTTGGACAGTCGATAAAACTTGGACGGCAACGTGGCAGGGATGAGGATGGGATTCGTCGCGCCGCTCAACGAGTTGGTCCAGTTGGTCGGCGAGAGGCTGAGGGTTTCCTGCAAGACAAAGCCTGGGGTGTTAGGCGTCCAAGAGATTGTGGCGTTGCCGGGCGTAGCGGGAACAATCGTGAGCGTGGGTGCGTTGGTGGTTTGCACCGCGGTCGGTAACGCCCAGAAACCACCTGTGACCGAATACTGGCCATTGGTCATGGTCGAGCCCGCGTCCGGCTGGCCGATAGTGCCGCTGACGGAATACACGCTGCCGGTGCTCGTGCCGCCACCGCCATCAATCGTGTGCCAGTCAATCG
>JANOHH010000337.1:0-3537 GCA_031406395.1 Verrucomicrobiota bacterium
GATCGAAGAGCAACCGGTCGCGTTCGCCACGATCATGCGGTCGCCGAACAACTGCGTGAGCAATTTGAGGTACGGCGTTTCGCCGCAACCCGCGCACGCGCCGGAAAACTCGAATAACGGTTCGAGCGCCTGCATCCCGCGCACATTGGCCGTGGAAACTTTGCGGCGATCCAATTCCGGCAGGCCCAGGAAATAATCCCAATTCTTCACTTCGGTGTCGCGCAGTGGAGGTTGCGGACGCATGTTGATGGCCTTGAGCTTGGCCTCGGACTTGTTGCGCGCCGGACAAACATCCACACACACCCCGCAGCCCGTGCAATCCTCCACCGCGACTTGAATGGTGAACTTCTGCCCCTTCCATTCCGGTAAGCGGGCTTCAGTGGACTTGAACCCCTCCGGCGCCCCGTTGAGGGCTGTGGGGTCGTAAACTTTGCTCCGGATGGTGGCATGCGGACAGACGAAAACGCACTTGCCGCATTGGATGCAAACCTGCGAGTCCCACACCGGAACTTCCGTGGCGAGATTGCGCTTCTCCCAGCGCGCCGTGTTCGTCGGGTACGTGCCATCGCAGGGCATCGCGCTTACGGGGAGGCGGTCGCCGCCACCCGCAGCAATCGTTCCGAGCACTTTGCGGACAAAGGCCGGCGCCTGCGACGGCACCGGCGGACGAATCGTGATCAGGCTCTCGACGTGGTCCGGCACTGCCACCGCGAAGAGGTGGGCGAGCGTCTTGTCCACGGCCTCAATGTTCATGCGGACAATTTCCTCGCCCTTCTTGCCGTAGGTTTTCTTGATGGATTCCTTGATGGCCGTGATCGCCTCTTCCTGCGGCAAGACGCCCGACACGGAGAAAAAGCAAGTCTGCATGACAGTGTTGATGCGCCCGCCCATGCCCGCCGCCCGCGCCACTGTCATCGCATCAATCGTGTACACCTTCGCCTTTTTGGCGATCAAATCCCGCTGGGTTTCGGGCGGAAGATACTTCCAGACTTCCTCCGGCTTGTGCGGCGAGTTGAGCAGCAGCGTGCCCCCGGTCACGAGACACTCGCTCACGTTCATGCGCTCGAGGAAGATCGGCTGATGGCACGCGACGAAATTGGCGTGCGTGATCAGGTAGGTCGAGCGGATCGGTTTGGGGCCGAAGCGCAGATGGGAAATCGTGATCGCGCCGGATTTTTTGGAATCGTAAACGAAGTAACCTTGCGCGTAATTATTCGTGTTCTCACCGATGATCTTGATCGAATCCTTGTTAGCGCCGACCGTACCGTCCGCGCCCAAGCCATAGAACAGCGCCCGCACCACTTCCGGCAGTTCGATCGAAAACTGCTCATCCACCGCGAGACTGCTGTGACTCACGTCATCATTGATGCCAATGGTGAAGTGGCTTTTCGGCTTGGCAACGGCGAGATTGTCGAACACGGCCTTGACCATCGCGGGGGTAAATTCTTTCGATGACAAACCGTAACGGCCACCGACAATCTTGGGTGGCCGGAGGAATTTCGAGGCGCCGTTCGCGCCGGTTTCCGCGAAAGCATCAATCACGTCCAGATAGAGCGGCTCGCTGTTAGCGCCCGGCTCCTTGGTACGGTCCAGCACGGCGATGGCTCGCGTAGTAGCGGGCAGCGCGGCGATGAGGCGGTTCACATCAATCGGACGATAGAGCCGGACTTTCAGCACGCCCGTCTTCGCTCCGCCCAGGTTCAGCGCATCCACCGTCTCATGCACCGCTTCGCAACCCGAGCCCATCAGGATGATCACGCGCTCCGCATCCGGCGCCCCATGATATTCATAGAGGTGGTAACGGCGCCCCGTGAGTTCGCCGAACTTCGCCATCGCCTGCTCCACAATGTCCGGGCATTTGGCGTAGAACGGATTCACTGTCTCGCGCGCCTGGAAATAAACATCCGGATTCTGTGCCGTGCCCCGCAAGACCGGCCGGTCGGGCGTCAGCCCCCGGGCCCGATGTTCCTGCACCCGCTCCTCGCTGATCATGGCGCGCATCACCTCCGTGCCGAGCATGTCAATCTTGCCGACTTCGTGCGACGTGCGGAAACCGTCGAAGAAATGCAGGAAGGGAATCCGGGACTCCAACGTCGCCGCATGCGCCACCAACGCCAGATCTTGGGCTTCCTGGACCGAGTTGGAACACAGCATCGCCCAACCGGTTTGCCGCGCGGCCATCACGTCTGCATGGTCGCCAAAAATCGAAAGTCCCTGCGCTGCGAGCGAGCGCGCCGCGATATGAAAAACCGCCGGGGTAAGTTCCCCCGCGATTTTGTACATGTTCGGAATCATCAGCAGCAAACCCTGGGACGCGGTGAACGTCGTCGCGAGCGCCCCGGTTTGCAGCGCGCCATGAATCACGCCCGCCGCGCCCCCTTCGCTTTGCATCTCCACGACCGACGGGGTGGTACCCCAGAGATTTTTCATCCCCGCCGAAGCCCAGGCGTCGGCCGATTCACCCATCGGCGAGGAGGGCGTAATGGGATAGAGGGCGATGACCTCGCTGAGGTGGTAGGCGACGTGGGCTACGGCTTCGTTGGCATCGAGAGTTTTGAAATGCGGCGTCTTCATCCAAGGCAAAGTATTCGGAATTGGCCGGATCAGGGAAAACCCTCCCTTGCTAATCTATTGACCAAAATTGCTTTATCGGAAATCGCCGGAGCCGGCTGTTTGCGGCTGCTGGCTCAGGGATTAAGCAAACCCTGAGAAGCTTACCGCCTCTGTTTCCCACCAAATCCTGCAGAACTTGTCGAAGCCAGGCCGAAAGAAATTTCTCTCCCCGTCCAGCCCGGTCTGCGTTATTCATCCCTCATGACATCACGACTAAAAGACCAATGGGTTTTGATCACTGGAGCTTCGTCCGGTTTCGGTGCCGCCGCCGCCCGGGCGTTCGGGATGGAAGGCGCGAAACTGTTGCTCGGCGCCCGGCGGATGGATCGTTTGGAACAAGTCGCCACCGAAGCCCGCACGGCGGGTGCCGGTGTGGCGCATGTTCACGCCCTGGATGTGAGCCAGACGTCTAGCGTCGAGACGTTCGTTGCCTGGGCCAAGGAACAGATCGGCAGTCCGCCGGCTGAGATCGGAAGACTCCACGTTTTGATCAACAACGCCGGCGGAGCGCTGGGGTTGGACTCGGTGCAGGAGGGCAAGGACGAAGACTGGGAGGCGATGTTCCAGAGCAACGTGCTCGGGGTGTTGCGCATGACCCGCGCGACGCTGCCGCTGATGCCGCATAACCTGGGCGCCACCATCTTGAACATCGGTTCACTTGCCGGGCGCGTCGCCTACGAAGGTGGTTCAGCGTATTGCGCGGCGAAAGCCGGTGAACTCCAGATCACCCGCTGCCTGCGTCTGGAGTTGAGCGGCACGGGCATCCGCGTCAGTTCCATTGATCCGGGTTTGGCGCGAACCGAATTCGCCAGCGTCCGTTTCAAGGGTGACGAGGCGCGGGTGAACAAGCTTTACGAAGGCACCAACCCGCTCGTGGCCGAGGACATCGCGGAGATTCTCGTGTGGGTGGCGAGCCGTCCGCCG
>JANOHH010000372.1:0-1034 GCA_031406395.1 Verrucomicrobiota bacterium
TCCTTCAACGGATTCGCGCCGGGCAATTCGAGGGTGCGATAGAGCGCGCGCAGTCCCCCCTTCAGTTTCGGCAACGCCTCGGCGCGCACGCGGCGCAACTCGCGCGCCGCCGCCGCCACGGCGTCAATCTGCTTCACCGTCACGGTCTGCGGCCACGGGACCGTGTCGAAAACGGATTCGGCACTGTAACGAAAATCAGATTTCAACTTTCCGCATTTCGTGATGAACCAAAGCCAGTGGGTGTGCGATTGCAAAATTCCGAAACTGTAGTCGTCGCCAAAGCCGAATACTTGAATCAGGTTGCTTGGACGAATTGCCGACGAAACAAACATGAAGATCGGGCGCTTCGTCACATAGGCGCACGCGAGGAAACGTGGCAACGGCGTGATCACGGAAAGCATTTCAGGCCGGCCAAAGGAAAGCTGCCACCAGCGAGACAGAAATGCCTTGTGATGCGGGCGCATCTTTCCGTCTTTGTCGATTCCCTCCTTCGCTTTGCGCTCGCGGTCTGGCAGGACATGCGTCTTCACCCAATCAAACGCACCCGGAAAAGCCGCCGCATCAAATTGATTACGCTGCCCGAAATCAATGACATGGCGGTCGAGACTCAACTGCGTTAGCGCATCAACTCCGTTAAGATATGGGAAGATGACTTCCTCAGACTTCGCGTCTTTGCTCGTGATTGCTGCGCGTTGATCTTCGCTGAGTAACAAAGCTTCGTGCCCAACCATCTGGCCGTTGAAGCAGCGTTGTGGTTCGGTGTTGCAAGCAAGCGGGACGGTGGCGCTCACGTCGGTTTGATCCGAGAGAGCAGAACTGATTTCTTCGCACTCGCGGACATCGAGTTCGTATTCCTTGCTGCCGCGCTTGCGCAGTTTCTTAGCAGCGGCAGACGGTTCGACTTTGATCCAGAGCTTGCGTGTTTTGGGCAACAGTGCGGCGTCCTGCGTTTTCACCCAGTTGGCGATGGCGACGTGAACATTGGCTTCGCCTGACCACGGCTGGTTTTCCACAGCTTCCACAATCGTGCCGGT
>JANOHH010000376.1:0-3633 GCA_031406395.1 Verrucomicrobiota bacterium
GAGCTGTATGCCAGGTATGCCGACGACGTGTACCGCTTCGCGCACTGGTTGTCCGGAAATCCCGACGATGCCAAGGACATCACCTCGGAGACGTTTGTCCGGGCCTTTACCGGCCCCAATGAACCCCGGCTGGAATCGGTAAAGGCTTATCTGTTTACCATCGCGCGAAATCTCCACCGCAAGCAATGGCGTCGGGCATCGCGCCATGAACCGCTGGAGGAAGGGATGCCCGACCCCGCAACTTCGCCGGACGAAGCCGCCGCCAATCGTGACGAGTTCCAGCGAACGCTCGCCGCCGTGCAGACCCTGCCCGAAATCGACCGGACGGTGCTCCTGCTGCGCGCGGAAGAAGAACTGTCCTACGAGGATATCGCCGCTGTGACCGGCCTGTCGGTCACCGCCGCCAAAGTGAAAGTGTTCCGCGCGCGGGCAAAACTCGTCGCCCTGTTAAAACCTGAACCCGAAGAACAATTATGAATGTAACCAAGGAAGTCATCAACGACCTCTACCCCCTCTACGTCGAGAAGGAATGTAGCGCCGACACGCGGGCGCTGGTGGAGGAATACCTGCAACGCAACCCGCAACACGCCGAGGAACTGCGGCGCGTCATGAGCGCCCCGCTGCTGGGCGCGGTACCGCCGGCGAAAGGCCTCGAGGAGATGCAATCGCTCCGGGAGGCCCGTCGCGTTGTGCGCCGCCGCTCGTGGCTGCTCGGCTTTGCCATTTTCTTTTCGCTCACCCCTTTGTCAGTCCTCCACACGGGCGGAAAAACCTATTGGCTCTTCCTCGAGTCGCCAGTGACCGCGCTCATTAACGGCGCGCTCGCCGTGGTCTGCTGGATTGCCTATGCGGTAATGCGCAACCGTTCCAACAGTCTTTAAAACAACTAAGAACAAAAAGACCATCCATGAAAATGCAATTCGCTCTCTGTGCCTCCCTCATCCTCGCCGCCACACCGCTCTGCGCGGCCGAGTCGCCGTCCTTCAACACCGCCTGGATCCCGGCGAAACCGGAGGTGCTCACGTATCAATCCAAAGCCAAGCAGGGCGACGGCCTGTACCAAGTATCGGTGTCGCGGACCAAAAGCGGAATCGAGGTGTACATGAACATCATTACCCCGGGTTTCACGAAGTCGGTCTGGGGCGCGATGACCACGAACATGCATCCCCGGGAATCGAAAAGCCGGATCTTTGTGTCGGACCAGGTCGCCATGACGACGGAGTGTTCGTACAAAGGGGATTCAGTTCATATCGCAACGATAATGACTCCCGCTGATCGCGTCATGGAGAACACGCTCTCCAGTTCGAATCGGGTGGTGGATTTCTCGCAAGGCCCGCTCCTGGCCCGCACGTTGCCGTTGAAACCGGGTGCGAAATTTGAGTTCACGTCGCTCAATCCGCAAAACAACTCGCTCGTCCCTTTAAAGATTCATGTAGTGGGAGAGGAAACGATTCAGAAGATCGCGTGTTACAAGATTGCGGGGAGCGATTTCGAAGGACAAGCCACCTACTGGATCGAGCAGACGGGGCATCACCGGGTCATTCGGATCGAGCAGGCGGACACGGGGCGAATCACGGAGTTGATGCTGTAGCGCGAATTCATTCCTCCTTCTCCGCCGGAATGATTGGTTTCCCTTCCCACAGCCATTGGCCGTTTTCCTGAACCAGAATTCGATGGGTGCTGCCGGGCACGGGCGGCGCGTTGACTTTCGGCAGCCACTGCGCGTGCTCGCGAATTACAGCGGCATACTTTGGGTCGGAAACCAGGTTGATCCATTCATTCGGGTCCGCGCGCAGATCGTAGAGTTCCTTCGAACCATTGGCGTAGCGGATGTAGCGCCAGTGCTCGGAGCGAACTGCATGGTTGCCGACGTTGTGCGTGGTGATCGCGGGCCAGCGGCGGGGAGTTTTTGCTTCCTTCAACTGCGGCGCCAGACTGTGGCCTTCGAGTCCGTCCTTCGGCGGCAGGCCGCAGAGTTCGACCAGCGTCGGGTAGATGTCGAGCAACTCAACGGGTTGCGCGCACTTCGCGGCACGGGCCACCCCGGGCCCGGCGAAAATCAGCGGCACATGGGTTGAGCGCTCCCAGAGCGTGGTCTTGCCGGTCATCCCCTTTTCGCCGAGATGCCAGCCGTTGTCCGACCAGAGCACGACGACCGTGTTGCGGGTGGCCCCGATACCATCGAGCGCGTCGAGCACGCGCCCGACCTGGCTGTCCATGAACGTCGTGCTGGCCAGGTAGGCGCGGACCAGCGGACGCCACTGGTTCGCTTCTTGAAGCCAGGAGAGTCGAGGCTCAGGCAGTTTCCAATGCAGATACCACGCGAACTCCGGTACGTCGTTGCGGTCGTGCGCTTTCACCGGCGGTAAAACGATCTGGTCTTCCGGTGGAAACAGATCGAACCACTTTTGCGAGGCGAAGCACGGCACGTGGGGCAGACGGAAACCCACCGCGACAAAAAACGGTTTGCCCGGCGGCAAAGCTTTCAACTGCGCGATGGTGGCGTCCGCGATTTTCCAATCCGCCTGGTCGCGGTCGTCGGGCGGATACACGCCCCAATCCATCGCCGCCATCCTGGCGGGAGTTTGCACGAGCTTTTGTTCTGGCAGCGGCATGCCCGGCGCGGGGCCCCAGACGTTAAATTCGTTCGTGTGCAACGCCGGCGGGATGGCGCCGTCGTGAAACACTTTGCCGAACGTGGCCGTGAAGTAATCGTGGCGCGCGAAGTATTGCGGCAGCGTGACGCCGTCTTTCGTCGCGACAACATCGCGGATGCCGGGCATGAGGCCGTAGATGCCGGTCGTGGACGGGCGCAACCCGGTGAGCAGACTACTGCGGGAGGGATTGCACAATGGCGACTGCACATGCGCGTTGCGGAACAATGTGCCGCGTGCGGCGAGGCGGTCGAGGTTCGGGGTCCGCGCCTGCGGATGCCCACTCAAACAGCCAACCCAGTCGTTCAAATCGTCAATCGCGATGAAGAGGACGTTGGGAGGTGCGGGTGCGTCCGGTTGCGCCGCGCTCAGCGATCCGCCGGCCAGCAGCCACACCAGCGCAATGCCGGTGCGTTTCGCAATCCGGCGTAACCAATTGGCTCGGTTCATCGCCACGAGTTTTTCACCAAGCTTCGAAAAGCGCGAGCCGGAAGCGTGGGGCGATTTATGGAGCGCGAGGATCGAATCCCACCGAAACTGATCAAAAGCGATGAGGCGAAGCCCGCATCGGAATTGCCTGCCGACCACATTCACTCACGCCTTGCTCCGATATCTCCGCGCGATGGCGTGCAACTCCGTGAGCTCCGCGAGCAACCTAGCCATTTCCTTCAACGGGATCATGTTCGGACCGTCACTTAGGGCGGCGTCGGGATGGGGATGCGTTTCGATGAACAAGCCATTCGCGCCTGCCACCACGGCACATCGGGCCAGCACCGGAGCGAATTGCCGCTGCCCGCTCGACTTGTCCCCGCCCCCGCCCGGCAACTGCACCGAATGGGTCGCATCGAAGATCACCGGAAAACCATAGCCACGCAGAATGGGAAGCGAGCGCATGTCGGCGACGAGATTATTGTAACCGAACGTCGTGCCGCGTTCCGTCACGAGAATTTGCGTGCCACCGGCGGCCACGGCCTTCTTC
>JANOHH010000432.1:0-1972 GCA_031406395.1 Verrucomicrobiota bacterium
GATTGATCTGGATGAAGCGGGCCGCGAACGGCTGCTCCAGGCGGCGCTGGGCCTGACGCTCGGTGAGGCGGAAAATGTTTTTGCCAAGATCATCGTTAAGGACGAGCGGTTGAGCGGCGAGGACGTGAACGAGGTTTTTGCCGAGAAGCAGCAAATCATCCGCAAGAGCGGGTTGCTGGAGTATTACGCCACGAACGAGAGTTTCACCAACGTCGGCGGCATGACGGTGCTGAAGGAGTGGCTGGACAAGCGCGCCATCGCGTTCACTGCGGAGGCGCGCGCATTCGGCCTGCCCGCGCCCAAGGGAATCCTGATGCTCGGGGTGCAAGGCTGCGGCAAGAGTCTTTGCGCCAAGGCGGTTTCCAGTTTGTGGCAACTGCCGCTGCTCCGCTTCGACATGGGGCGCATGTTCGGCAGCCTGGTCGGGTCGTCGGAGGAAAACGTGCGCCGGGCCATCGCGGTCGCCGAATCCGTCGCACCGGCGATTCTGTGGGTGGACGAAATTGACAAGGCTTTCGCCGGCTCGCAAGGATCGGGTGCCACCGACGGCGGCACGACGGCGCGGGTCTTTGGCACCTTCCTGACGTGGTTGTCGGAGAAGACCGCGCCGGTTTTTGTCGTGGCGACGGCGAATGACATTTCGCAACTGCCGCCCGAGTTGCTGCGCAAAGGGCGCTTGGATGAAATCTTTTTCGTGGACCTGCCGAGTCGGGATGAGCGGCTGGAGATTTTTCGCATTCACGTGACCAAGCGGGGCCGGGATGTCGCGCAATTCGATCTGCCGGCGCTGGCTGATGCGAGCCCCAATTTCAGCGGTGCGGAAATCGAGGAAGCCATCAACAGCGCACTCTACGACGCATTTTATGCGCAGGGTGAATTGACGACGCCGCACATCCTGACGGCGCTGGCGCAAACGGTGCCGCTGGCCAAAACGATGGATGAACAAATCAGCCGCCTGCGCAGTTGGGCCGACGGCCGCGCCCGCAACGCCAGCGTGCCGCGCAACAAGCCGGGCGAAGAGACGATGCGGCGGATGGAATTGTGACCGGCAGCGGCATTGGCCGCCCGAACGGCGCGGTACCCTTGATGACATGAACCCGCTTTGGAATACCTGGCGCTGCCGGCGCAACGCGAATTTCTTCATGTTTTCCTTGGCGGGGTTCTTCGGCTTGTTGATCGTTATCGCTATCATCCACCACAACGACCTCGACCAATACGTCGCGCCTGTCCTGACCGCCCTTGGCCTGTTGATGACGGTGTGGACAGGCCAGGCCATACGGCGATTGCGGGAATACCAACGCGAGCGTTTACCACGTTCCCCGTTGTCGCATGACGAATTACGGGTGGCGCGGTCTAAACTCATGAAAGACCGAAAGGCAAAAAGTTTATGAGTTGCGTTTGCATCTTAACCCCCGTGGTCATCGCGGCTTGGCCGGCCTTCAGCGCGGCCGTGGTGGCGGCGGCGACTTCCCTCGGATACCAGATTGTATCCGAGGTTAGTCAAAGCAGTTCTGCCACCGCCACGTCCCAATCCTCCGGCAAGGTCAGTCTCGAAATCCCGCAAAGCGAACTCGTGACCAGCCAGCTCGCCCGCGATCAAAAGCTGGTGGTCGCGCGCGACGGCGTCACTGTTACGTTTGCCCGCGATGCGCGGGGCAAGGCGTCGCTCTGCGTCACCGGCACCGGCCAAAGCGATGAGGAATTGCGTGCGTTGGGGGAGGAACTGAGCGGGCGGGTGGTGCAGCGATACGTTTACCAAAAATTGATGGGCGAGATGCAGGCGCGTGGCTTTGTGGTGGTGGAGGAGGAAGCCGACGCGCATCAGGCCATTCGATTAAAGGTGCGACATTGGGACGGATAAATTATGCCACAACGCGAATTTGACATCACGATCGGGCCGGATGGCAGCGTGGAGTTGCACGTCAAAGGTTACAAGGGCCGCAGTTGCCTTGAAGCGATGAAACTATTCGAG
>JANOHH010000442.1:0-3649 GCA_031406395.1 Verrucomicrobiota bacterium
TCCATCTCGCCCGCCTTGATGAACTTCTCCTTTTGCGACCAGCATTGGTCCACACCCTTCAAACACCATTCCGCGCTGCGCTTCGAGGCGCGAATCTCTTTACCATCCACCTCCACAAAGATTGGATTCGTGTGCGACGACGGCAGAATGCGCAACGCCACCCAACTGCTGCGTTCAACCTTCACGTCGAAGGAAACGTCCCGCAGTTTGCCGTCAGCGACGATATTTTTCTTCGCGACCGGATAGCCGTTGACGATCACTTCCACCGGCACTTCACGCGTGTCGGCAATGCGTGAGCGTTCGATGTCCCAGTAAGGCTTTTTGGCGTAATCCCGTTTTTGCAGCGCCGGGTCGGGTTGTTCGTTCACTCGCGCGGCGACGCGGGCCGTCACCTTGACGGTGGCGGGTTGCCGCAAATTGAGTTCGCTGCCTTTTTCGCCCAGCGCCACGTGGTTGACCTTGAATTCCATCAAATGGCTCTTGCCGTCGCTGACGTAGTTGCGGCCCTGGCGAATGCCTTCACACCACTGATCGTAATCCAGTTTGCCGTCGAGCTTCACGTAGGAACGGCCCAGCCCGACCTTCTCGCCGTAGATGCACGGGAAATCGGTTTCGCCGCTGATGCGGGTGCGATAGCCGACGTTCAATGTATGATACCAAATGTTCAACTCCCAGACGTAGGGCGTGTCCACCATGGATAGAAAATCAACTGCCGGCAGCAGCTTGCCGTCGGGGCCGGGCAATTCATGCGTCACATCCACGATGTATTCGTTCGCGCCGATGCCGTTGAACGGCGGCACAATGTAATTGGGCAATTCGGTGGTCTTCACTTCCAGCCCCCAGCCGGAATGCGCCGGGCCGCAGACCGAGCCTTGCGCCTTGGCCCAACGCAGCGTGTTCAGGCCAAGCGTTGGCCAATGATCCTTGGAATCGCCGCCGGGATGAATCTGCTCCTTGAGCCGCAGCAGGCAGAGGTGCCCGGATTGGTGCGAGCCGAAGCCGGAAACTTCGATGTCATAACGCAACAGGTACGGGTATTGGGAAACCTTGTCCAGCGCGCCGCAGAAAAACTGCTTCTGGTAATCGAAGCACGGCCCCCAGGTCAGGTTCGCACCTATTTTCAAGTCCTCGCCCATGCAGTGGCGAATCATGTCGGAGGCGAGCACGCCCTCGGTCGGTTTCACATAATGCGCACAACCCGCCGCATGGATGTGATGATCGCCCGACCACCAGCCGAATTGCGCTGGATCAATCCAACGTTTCACTTTGAACTCAAGGTCCCTGGTTTGCTTATCCACCTTGAGGTTCAGCGTTTCCATCACCGATTCGGGGCCGCGCGAGAATTCCACGGTGTAATCGCCGTCCGGCAGTTTCAGCGTTTCGCCGTCGCCGCGATAGACCTGCGGGTGAAACGGGAAATCGGGCGCGAGGCGCTTGGCCGGCGACGGATAGACCCGCTGCAGGGCGTCGCGAATCAGGAACGACGCGGTGGTGGGTTGGTTGTGCTCATCACGAACGCGGAACGTGATGGGGTGCGCGGGTAGGCAAGTGAATAGCGTGTCCACTTCGTTGCGGAAACCGAGGTCCTGCGTGCCCTGGCCAACGTTGAAGGAAAACTTCGCCTCCCGCCGGCCGGCATCGCGGCTGTAGAGCTGGACGATGCGGTATTCCAGCGACAAACCACTGAGCGTTTTGGTGAGTGGCTGCTGGTCAAACGTCTGCAATTCGAGCCAGAGCTGCGCGGCATCCGTCAATGGCAGGGCTTCGCCTTTCTTGCGATAGAATTGGTCGGAGGCATTGCCCCGTGGCCCGCCGTCGTCCTTCGAGTAAACGGCGATGGCATTGGGACTGACGGCTTGCAGTGCCGCCGTGGTGCCGGACTCGTTGACGACTTTGACCAGAAACTGCCGCCAGCCCTGCTCGACCAATTCCGGCTTCGCCGGGCCGGCGGTTACTTTCACACGCATTTCCGGATTGATTGTTACGCCGAACAGGCAATGCCGGTCCAGAATCGTCTGCAACTTTTCAATCGCGCGGTTGGTGTTGCTGTCTTGCGTAGCCGCGGCGATCGCCTTTTTCTCGTCAGCACCGAAGGGCGAGCCAAGATAATCCGTGGCCTCGATCAACCGGGTGACTTGCGCGACGAACGGCTGCCAGTCCACGTTCTTCTCGATCGGCAACGCCGCGGCAAACACACGTTGTGCCGTGAAGATCCACAACATGAAGGCGGTCAGTCTCCTTCCAACCAATGGGGTTCGGGGCGCTGGCATAATGATTCAGAGCTGGGGTTGAACTGCGAAAAGGTTAACACCAGGGAAGCGGCTTACCAGTATTTAATACCCTGACCAGCTGGGCCCTCAATGCTCCCTGGCGCGCCGGGCGGTAGTGTAATCCCCGCGCCTTGGGTTGCGACATCGCGCTCAATAACCGCGCTTTACCAGCAGATAGACCGCGACCATGAGCGCGAGGCCGAGGAGGGACATCAGCAACCAACTGCTGACCAGGTAGGAAATGGCAATCATCGCGGCACCGCCGATCATCGGCATCATTTCGCGTTGTTTCTTCCCGTAAATCCAATAACCGAAGCCAATGGAGCCCTAAAGCAGCGAGGCGAAGAGAAAGCTGGAATTAAAATTCAGAATACCCGAGGCGGCATTGTTCATGGGCCGTGAGCCTCGCGCTTTTTGCGCCGCTCAGCAATGGCCAAACCTTTCCTCCAGTCGGCGGCGGCGGAACGCAAAAATCTTTTCCACGTCGCGGCGGACGAACAATCGGTTGACGAGTTCGCCGCCGAGCACCGCGTAGCGAACGTGGTCGGAGCAAAGCGTGCCGCCGTTCTGCGCCGTGAACCGATGCTCGTGAATCCAGAGCCGATACGGCCCGCGCTTTTGTTCGTCCACAAAGCGATGGGTCGGCTCCCAGACGGTGATTTCGGTTTGCCAGCGCACCGGCAGACCGTGAATGCGCAGCCGGTAGTCAATGAGGGCGCCCGCTCGCAGCCGGATCGGTTTGGGTGTGAGGATTTGAAAGTTCACCCAGGGGGGCGTGAGCGCCTGCAGGTTGTAGGCGTCGGCGAAGAAACCGAAAATCTCGGCCACCGGACGGGGCAGCCAGAGCTCGGCGTGAAAGTCGTGGGTGGTCATGAATTGATGCAGGGTTTGAATCCGGCCGTCCCTGTGCTATCCATTCCGCATGAAAAAGTTCTTCCGGCCCAATCTTGAAACGCGGGGCCGGCTCGTTCGCGGTGTGGGTGGGATCGCATTCGTTGCGGTCGGCGCGGCTTTGTGTGAGGTGCATCTGCCGGTGTCGGTGATCCTGATTGTTTCGGGTGGGTTCATGTTGTTCGAGGCGGTGCGCGGCTGGTGCGTGATGCGCGCTTGTGGCCTCAAGACAAAACTCTGAGCGACGGACTTGGCTCTTCTTATTCCGGCCGACGCATTTGCTCCAGGATGCGGTAGAGCTCGCTGAGTTCACGGGTGCGAATCGCGCCCAGTTTCTCCAATATTGCGCCGTAGGATTGCGATGCGCGACCGCCAGCGATGATTTTGATCTCGGGTGACAGATGCCGGCGCAGGCTTTCGAGTTCCTGCGCCAGATTCGGGTCGTCGTCGGGATAAACGATGCTCATCGCCACGGCCCGCGCCTTGTT
>JANOHH010000443.1:0-11798 GCA_031406395.1 Verrucomicrobiota bacterium
GGACGCTTGGTGGCGCGCCGCCAACTACCTGTCCGTCGGACAGATTTATCTCCAGGACAATCCGCTCCTCAAAGAGCCGCTCAAGAAAGAACACGTCAAGCGGCGACGGCTCGGCCACTGGGGCACGACGCCCGGGTTGAATTTCATCTACGTCCACCTCAATCGCGTCATCCGGGAGCGCGATTTGAACATGATCTATGTTGCCGGCCCCGGGCACGGCGTGGCGGGCATCGTAGCCAATGCTTGGCTCGAGGGTACCTATAGCGAGGTGTATCCGAACATATCCCCGGACGAAGAAGGGATGCGCAAGCTGTTCAAACAATTTGCCTTCCTCGGCGGCATTCCCAGTCACGTCGCGCCGGAAACACCCGGCTCCATCCACGAAGGCAGCGAACTCGGCTACACCCTCAGCCACGCCTTCGGCGCCGCCTTCGACAACCCGGACTTGGTGGTGGCGGCGGTGATTGGCGACGGTGAGGCGGAGACGGGCCCCCTCGCCACGAGCTGGCACTCGAACAAGTTCCTCAACCCGGCCAAGGACGGCGCAGTGCTGCCCATCCTGCATCTCAACGGCTACAAGAGTTCCAGCCCTACCGTGCTGGCCCGCCTCAGCCATGAAGAACTCGTCCAGCTTTTCCGCGGGTACGGCTACACGCCCTACTTCGTGGAGGGGCACCGGCGGGAAGAAATGCACCGCCTGATGGCCTTCACGCTCGACCGGGCGATGAATGACATCCACCGCATCCAGATGGACGCGCGGCAGAACGAAAACGCATTACGCCCGCGCTGGCCGCTGGTCATCCTGCGGTCGCCCAAAGGCTGGACCGGCCCGAAGGAAATTGAAGGCAAGCGGAGCGAGGATTCGTGGCGCGCACACCAAGCCCCGATTGGCGAGCTGCCGGAAAAAACTGATCACATGAGGCTCCTGGAAAAATGGATGAAGAGCTACCGCGCCGAAGAACTCTTCGACGCGGGCGGCGGCTTCAAACGGGAGCTGGCCGAGCTGGCTCCAAAAGGCGAACACCGCATGAGTGCCAATCGGCACGGCAACGGCGGCTTGCTCCTGCGCAACCTGCGCCTGCCCGACTTCCGTGAGCACGCCGTCGAGGTGAAAAAGCCGGGCGGCTCCGACCGCGAGGCCACCCGGGTCATGGGCCTTTTCCTCCGCGACGTCATGAAGTTGAACCTGGACACCAAGAATTTCCGCCTTTTCAGCCCGGACGAAAACAACGCGTCCCGCTGGCAGGATGTGCTTGAAATCACCAACCGCGCCTGGCTGGCGGAACGCTTTGATCACGACGACCGGCTCGCACCCGATGGTCGCGTGATGGAAATGTTGAGCGAGCATCAGTGCCAGGGCTGGCTCGAAGGCTATTTGCTCACGGGCCGCCACGGCTTCTTCGCCGGCGCCGAGGCTTTTATCCACATCATCGACTCAATGTTCAACCAGCACGCGAAATGGTTGAAGGCCTGCCAGCAGATTCCTTGGCGCCGACCGATTGCCTCGCTCAATTACCTGCTGACCTCCCACGTGTGGCGGCCGGATCACAACGGCTTTTCGCACCAGGACCCCGGCTTCCTTGACCATGCCCTCCGCCAAAAGGCCGAGATCGTCCGCGTCTATCTACCGCCCGACGCCAATTGCCTCCTCGCGGTCACGGATCAATGCCTGCGCAGCCGCAACCGCATCAATGTGATCATTGCCGACAAACAAATGGCCCCGCAGTGGCTGCCGATGGATCAATCCGTCAAGCATTGCAGCGCCGGCATCGGCATCTGGGACTGGGCCAGCAATGACCGGGGCGGCGAACCGGATGTGGTGATGGCTTGCTGTGGGGATGTGCCCACCTTGGAAACGCTCGCGGCAGTGGACCTCCTGCGCCGTCAACTGCCGGAACTGAAGATCCGCGTCCTAAACGTCGTGGACTTGGTGAAACTCCAATCGCCGAGCGAGCATCCTCACGGGCTGAGCGACCAAGATTTTGGCATGTTCTTCACGAAAGACAAACCGGTGATCTTCGCTTTCCACGGCAACCCGTGGCTCATTCATCAACTCACCAGTCGTCGGGCCAACCACGATAACCTGCACGTCCGCGGCTATAAAGGGGAAGGTACGACCACGACGCCGTTCGACACTTGCGTGCTCAACGAGCTGGATCGCTTTCACCTGGCGCAGGACGCGATTGACCGACTGCCGCAATTCGGTTCGCGCGTCGCCTATGCCAAGCAAGCCATTCGCGACGCCCTCCTGGATCACAAGCAATACATTGCGGAACACGGCGAAGACGATCCCAAGATTCTCGGCTGGAGATGGAGCCTCCGCCCGCCGGGCACCGGGAAAGAAATTCCCGCCGAGGGCGACACCGCCTGAGTCGGCGAGCGCTCATCCCCCTGCCCACCCAGCAAACTCATGTTTTCAAAACTTCGCACCGAGATCGCGTCGCAAGCCAAGCCGGTCGGCGGCGAGCGCCCACCGTGGAAGGCCCGAAGCGTCTGGCTTGCGTTGGCGCTGATGCTGCTCGGCGGAGGTTTGTGGGTCAAAGACCGCACACAAGTTGAGCCCCCTTCCGCTGCGGCGACATCCCGCGCGTCACGGTTTTCCGATTCAGCTTCGACGGAAACGCAGTCCAGCGGGGGGCGCGATCTAAAATCTTCCGCGCCCGCGGCCTTTCGCTTTGGCGCCAGTTATGTTGGCGGTTTTTTTCTGGGTTGGGCGTTGCGCCGGTTTCTGAAGGGGACGTTGCTCTTGTCCGGCGCGGCGATTGTGCTGATTGCCCTCGGAAAGAAATTTGGCTGGTTTGAACTGGACTGGGCGGCGATGGAGGGCCACGTCCGACACAGTCTCGCGTGGCTCCAAGGAGAGGCCGGGGCCTTCAAACAATTCATGACCGGTTACCTGCCCTCGGCTGGTGCGGCGGGCGTGGGCGCCTTTCTGGGATTTCGTCGAAAATGATCAGTGGCTGACCCACGTGCGGCGCAGAAATGCGTTTGCATTTTCCTCCGGGGGGCCGCCCCGTAAAATGCCAGCAAGCGTGGACGTGGGTTTAGCAAAATCTATCACGCCATGGCTGGTTACCTCGGGGCGGACAGCGCCACGCTTCTTCCCAAGCAACAAGGTGAAGGCGCCATCCCGCAGCAAAATAATTTTCATCGCCTCGTAGGATTGGGGGATGAGCTTTTGATCACGAGCGATCACCAGGCTGCGGCCATGCGAAACTTGTCGAGCCTTGTCTGCGGATGAAACAAAAAGAACCGGAAGCACTCGCTTGCAGTTATTGAACCGATCAAGAAAAAATCAGGCGAACGAAGGTCTCGGATGAACTACTTTTTATCTTTGGGGTCCGCCGGTTTGGCCGAAGGCTTGAGGATTTCCGGCGGCGCAGCGGCGTTGAGTTGTTCCAATACGGTGGTGGTCAGGTCATTTTCGCCGTTGGAGTAAAGGAAGACGCGGGTGCCATTGATGGTTTCGGCCGCGCTATCCAACACCAGACTGTAGCCCCCAGCTTTGGCCTTCGCATTGACGGTTTCCTTGATCTCACTGAGTACGTTGTTGCGCATGCGCTGGAATTGGCTCTTAAGATCCGTGTCCGACCGCGCTGTGAACTGCTTGATGCTTTCATCGCTATCTTTCAGCTCCTTTAGCTTCGCTTCCGTGGCCTTCTTGCGCTTGTCGCGTTCCTCGCTGGACACTGCCTGGTCATTGGCTTCGGCGTTGAGCTTCTGGTATTGTTCCAGAAGTTTCTTTTTCTCGTCGTTGAAGCTCTCCAGTTCTTTAACCAAATCAGCTTTACGTTCTTCCAGCGCGAGCGTGGCCTGTTTGGTCTTCCAATAATCAGTGAAAACTTTGCTCAAGTCCACCGAGGCGATGCGGGTCTGCGCCGAGGCGGCGCCGGCCAGGGTGGCAAACAGGGTGATGGTCAAAATCGATTTCCTAAACGAATTCTTCATAAACATAGCCAAACAGATTTTCCAGCCTGCGCCAATCTCAATCTCACGCCGCCGGATTGAACTTTACGCGACTGAGACAAGCCCGGCCGTGAAAGCGTTCAGATTCTTGACGGAGTTAAGGGTTGGACAGGCGGAAGAACTGGGCAGCATTGGTTGCCGGAAGCGAAACCGTGAGGGTGGCATTGGTCCGAACGGGCGTGCCCGGCACATTGGCCCAAACGTTGGTGCCCACCAGGTTCGTCTTGGATTGGAGCTTGAATTCCGATGCCAGGGCCGTCCACGTGAGTTGCACCGCGTTGCTCACCGAGCGGATGTCGAGCACGAGTTGGATGTTGGCGCTGCTGATCTTGGCGAGGAAGCCATCCCCCGAACCACGATACCGGTCTTGCAGCGCCGCCCGGGTTGGAAAATTATCCGAGGCCGTCTGGCCGACCACATAAACATCGCCTGCGGCATCCACCGCGATGCCGTAGCCCGAATCCACCGCCGAACCGCCCAAATACGCCGAGTTGATCAGAGACTGGCCGACGCTGCTGAGTTCCGACACAAACACATCATCGAGTCCGGCGTTGCTAGCGCTCAGGAAGCCGAAAGTATTCGTGGTGGGAAAATTCTTGGAGGCCGTCGTGCCGATCAGGTGGGCCCGCCCGGTGGCGTCCACCGTCACATCCCAACCCTTGTCATCCAACGAACCGCCCAAAACAACGGAGAATCCAAGGTCAAAGGAGAATCCATTGAATCCCAACTTCGTCAAGAAGGCATCCTCGCGGCCAAAGACGCTCGTGCCGCTTGTGCCAGCGTAAAGTTTGTTAGGCGACTGGGGATTGAGCTGCACGGCGAGAATCGGCAACACTGGCAGACCGTTGTTAATGGCGTTCCAACTAGCGCCCCCATCAATGCTCTTAAACAAACCGCGCGGCGTGCCGGCGTAAAGTGTCGTTGGGGTCAGCGGATCAATCGCCAGCGCCGCAACACGCGTGAGGGCATTCGTGGTGGTAAGTCCGACATTCATGGCGCTCCAGTTGGTGCCGGCGTTGACGCTTTTGAAAACGCCATCCTCCGTGCCGACGTAAACCGTAGCCGGCGTGACCGGATCAATGGCAAGGGCAAAGGCCAAAGAATTCGTGAGGCCGAAGTTGAATCCGAACCAAAAGTCCCCACTAGTGGTCGTGCGATAAACTCCGCCCGCCGTCGCGGCATAGACGGTGGTCGGCGCCAGCGGATTAACGGCCAACGCGCGGACATCGATGTTGCCCAAACCGTTGTTGACCGCGCTCCAATTCGTCGCCCCGTCGGTACTCCTGTAAACTCCGGCATTGCCCCCAGCATAGAGAGTTGTCGGTGTGGCGGGATCAATGGCCAACGCCCGCGTGGTGATAAGGTCGAGACGCGAGATAAAGTATGAGTTTGTTCCCGCATCAAGAACAACTTTGAACACCCCCTGCCCGGTGCCCGCGTAAACATTGGTCCACCCGACCGGGTCAATCGCGAGGGATAGCACTGAGCCAACATCAATTGGCTTGGCGATCCCTCCGTTGGTGGTGGTGTAGCGGAAAGGGATTTTTGTCCACGTTGCCCCGCCATCCTCGCTCTGGGCAACTCCGCGGGAAGTTCCCGCATAGACTCGGGTGGGGGTGATCGGATCCACCGCCAGAGCATACACGACGACACTTTGCAGTCCTATACTTGCCGCGTTCCAATCCGCGCCAGTATTGGCACTTCGAAAAACCCCGCCGGGATTGATTCCGCCCGGCGAGACCGGAAAGCCGGAGTCTTCCTTTGTCGAGCCAGTCAAATAAATATTGGCCGCGGAGTCCAGCGCGAGACCGTAGCCGGCATTGTCACCGGCGCCGCCCCAATAGGTGGAAAAAAGATTGGTCCCGTTGGGGCCGAGGACCGTCACGAAGGCGTCTTTTCCACCGGCCAGCAGCTGTTGCGGCGCGTTGGTGGTCGTGGGAAAATTCTCGGAATCGGTGTGTCCGGTCACGTACGCCCGACCCGCAGCGTCCGCAGCGATGTCATTTCCCACGTCAAATTTTGCGCCCCCCAGATACATCGAATAAATGAGGTTCGTACCGGCTGGGCCGAATTTGGTCACGAACGCATCTTTATAGAGACCGAAATTCGTGAACCCGCCGCTGACGTTCACCGTGGGAAAATTGGTGGACTCGGTGTAGCCCGTTACGTAAGCCGAGCCGGTCGGGTCAACCGCAATGCCGAAGCCCGCGTCAGCCCAGCCACCGCCCAGGTAAGTGGAATAAATCAAGTTCGTACCCAACGGCCCGAGTTTGGTCACAAAAGCATCCGTCGGATATATGCCCACGACCGGATAAGGGATGCCGCTGATAGTATTGAAAATTGCGGACTTGCGGGGGAAGTCAGCCGACTCGGTCCAACCCGTGATGTAGGCGTTGCCGCCATTGTCCACAGCGAGCGAACGAGCGACATCGCCCAGATTACCGCCCACGTAAGCCAGATAGATGACTTGAGAGGCATCGTTGTTAAACTTGGCGACAAAGGCATCGCCGTGCGATCGGGCGCCTTGATAGGGATTGGTCAAAGTTCCCGCCGTGGTTGGCAACCCGCCCATGCTTTCACCCGCCACATAGACGAAACCGTTGGTATCCACCGCCACCCCCCAGGCAGCATCGAGTCCGCCGCCACCGTAATAGATCGAGTAACTCAACACCGGATCAATCACCAGCGGCAGGCGGCGATCGTACGGCCCGATTTCGAACTTCACCGTTTGCGAATCCGACATCAAGTAGCCGCCCGCGATTTCCTTCCGCGTGCCCTGAAAATTCTGATAAATTAACGGCTTTGGTTGTCGAATTTCATCGGCACCCAGGCGCAAAACCAGATCGCCCTTGGCGTCAATCGTCACCTGGTCCGCACCTTGGAACTGAATCGCAATCACGGACGGGTCCACGCCGGGGTCGACGACGAAATCGTATTCCAAGTATTGCTGGTTGCCGTAGTGAATCAGACTGATACCTGGATAAAGGTCCGTGACCCGTACCTGCGCGAACGAGGGCACGCCCGTCCGCCAGCGAGCCGGGTCGTTACCGAGAAAATAGTTTACGCTGCCCGGCAACTCGTTCTCGCCAGCGATGCGGGCCGAAGGTCCAGCCCCGACAAATGCCAGTCGCAGATTACGCTCGCTCCATGAGGCCGGAGTCGAGCCCGGCAAGTCGGACCCTTGCGAATCGCTGGCCGGCGCCCTGAGTTTGCGAACCGATACAAGTGTCTCGGTCGGCGTAATCATGAGGTGATACGCCAGACCGAGCGCGATGAACCGTTCCGGCACGCCGGGAGTGCTTGCGTCCGGCTCGAATCGGAGGGGTAACTTACCCAAGCCGGTCATCAGCATCGGCGAAACGCGCGCAGGCTCGCCGGCCAGGGTCGGCGCGATTACGGCGAATATTGCAAGCGCCGCGATCGCACGGAACCGGCGGATCCGACGTTGGCTCTGGGCGCAAGAATTATTGGCTCGTAACTTCATGTTCAGAATGGCCGCGACCAGCCGACACCAAATTGAAACTGGCCGTTCCCGTCGTTGAATTGGGGATCGTAGGTGATCGGGAAAGCGTAGTCGAGGCGGAGGGGGCCGATGGGTAGGTTCAGGCGCAGGCCGATGCCCCAGTCGGAACTGTATCCGCTTACATTGAAGTCGTAGGCGTTCACGCCCACGCTGCCGACGTCATAAAACACGGCAAAACGCACGCCACCGCTGCCTTCCTTGTCAATGATCGGCAGGCTGTATTCGATAGACCCAAACCAAAACGAGTTACCACCGACCGGCTCGTCGAAGTAGCCGTTGTAGGCGGCAGAAGGTGGAGTATATGGGTTGGGATCCGCTTCCCGCGGGCTGACAGTCCGGTACTGAAAGCCGCGCAACGAGTAAAGCCCACCCAGATAAAAGCGGTCGTAAAACGGCACGGTACCACCGTTCATCCCATTCGCCACCCCCACGCGGCCGAGCGCTTCGATCACGTGGCCTTTGGCCAGACCGGGGAAATACCACGCGGACTGTAATTCGACTTTGTAGAAATCAATCTGCCCCCCGAGATAGGTGGAGGCGATCTCCGCGATCACTTCACTGCGCTGCCCGTGGTTGGGCAGGCGCGTGTCGTTACGCGTGTCGTAAGCCAGCGAAAGCGAAAAGGTCGCTTGCGCCGTGTAACCGCTTTCCGAAACGATGGACTCCGGGGCATTCGGATAGAGGAGAGTCGGAACTCCGGTGATCGGGTCATCCACCAGTTCATAGTTACGCACACCCGGGCTTAACTTGATGCCAATATTTTCGATCCGGTAGCCGATACCGCCGATCAAGAAATCGCTGCCGAGGGCGCGCGTCAGACCCAAACGGATGCCCGCGCGCGATTCAGTATAAACGTTTTCCGGACTGATGTAGGCCGCATCGCGATAATAAAGGTCCGTGTTGAGCGCGAGTTTGCGGTTGAGAAACCACGGCTCGGTAAACGCGAGCACATAATCCTGCCGCTCCGTGCCGATCGCCACCCGCAGGCGGAGTTTCTGTCCTGCGCCGGTAAAGGTGGGCGGATGGAACAGATCAAAATTGCCCTGCGTCCACTCGGCAAAGCCGACGATCGAATCCACCGAACTGAAGCCCGCGCCGAAACTGATGTTGCCGGTGTTTTTTTCCCGCACGCCCACCAGGAGATTTTTACGGTTCGGCACGTCGGTGGGTTCAGGGCGCGTTTCGACCCCGCCCGGCTCGAAATAATCCAAGCCCTCCAAACGCCGTTTGCTGGTCTTGATCCGCGCCATGTCAAAGACTTCGCCCGGGGCCACAGAAAGCTCGCGCCGGATGACTTTGTCCTTGGTCTTGGTATTGCCGCGGATTTCGATCTTCTCAATATACGACTTTTGACCTTCATCCACCTTGAATCGAAGATCAATCGTTCCCGACTCGGTGTTTGGAATGCGGGCGACCTGGAGATTGGCCGAGCCTCGCACCACATCAATGTGGCCTTTGGACTCATAAAAATTTTGAACCGCTTCCGTGTCCTTGCCTTGTCCGGACATCGTGAAAACATCCCCCGGTTTCATCTTGAAACTGCGGCTCACCTGCGCGTTCTGCGCCCAAGTGGCGCGCTCTGGACCCGCTTTGGGCATTTTTGCAGATTGGAAGTTAGTGCCCACGGCGTTGGTCGGGAACATCGTCGTGCCTTCGAAAGTGATCTGCCCGACTTTGTAGGACCGCCCTTCGTAAATAGCCAGGCGCACGATCAACCGATCCGGCGTGGGATTTTCCAACTGCACGTCCTTGATCTCAAAATCGATGTAGCCGTGTTCGCGATAAAATTCGGTAAGCCGCTCTTTGTCTTCTTCGAACTTGTCGTCCACGAAATAGCCGCCGGGCAAGATCCAGGAAAACATCCCATAGCGCGTCGTCCCTTTCATCTGCTTGCGCAACTGCTTTTGGGTAAACGCTTCGGCCCCCACAAACTCGACCAACTCAATCTTGATCTTGGGACTTTCTTTGATGATATACAGAACGGTGCCGCGACCTTTCGCCTCGTCCACGGTCACCTTGTCTTCCACCTTTGTGCGCGGGTAGCCGGATTTTTGATACAACTCAAGAATGGCTTGCTTGTCGGTGAAAACTTTTCGGCGATCCAGCGGCTCGCCGACCTTGGAAGTGATCTTACCCTTGATTTTCGAATTGCTGAGTTTGGAGTTGCCTTCAAACTTCACCTCCGTCAGCCGGGGATTGTCCTGCACCACGAACGTGAGCACCAAGCCATCCGCCTCCATTTTGCTCGTGACCCGGATATCATCGAACAAACCCTTGGTGTAGAGATTGCGAACGTCATCGTCCACGGTGATAGGCCGGTAGGGCTCGCCGACTTTGGAACGCAGATTGCCCCGGATCAATTCATCGCTGACGGTGGAAGGACCGATGTGTTTGATCTCGATGCGGGCAATCTTGGCTTCCCCCAACTGCCCCCAGACCAGCGGCAGACAGACAAACCACGCGCACAAGGCGCTGAACCGGAGCAGCGCCTTCATGATGCGTTACTGCCCCGGCATGTCGTCGTCACTGACTTTGGCTGCACTCTCAAATCGCGTGTAGGGTTTCAAAAAGGTCAAATGCACGTCCCCGGTCGGGCCGTTGCGCTGCTTGGCGATCAACAGGTTCACGGGCACGCCGTCCGCCTCTTCCGCCACCGCCCCGTCGTCGTCATCGCCGCTCGAAGGCTTGTACAAAAGCCCCACCACGTCGGCGTCCTGCTCAATGGAACCGGACTCGCGCAAGTCGGACAACCGCGGCTTGCGGCTTTTGTCTTTTTCCAGCTCCCGGTTCAACTGGCTCAGCACGATCACCGGCACTTTCAGTTCTTTGGCCAGCGCCTTGATGCCACTGGAGATGTCCGCAATTTCCTGCTGCCGGTTTTCCTGCGCGCGGCGGGCAGTAGAGTTGAGGAGTTGCAGGTAGTCAATGATGAAAAGCTTCACGCCATGCTGCTGCCACAGGCGCCGGGCGCGCGCGCGCAACTGCAAAATCGAAAGCCCCGGCGTGTCGTCAATGAACAGCGGCGCGCTCGACATCTTGCCCGCCGCACTGGTGAGTTTCGGAAAATCCGACTCGGTCATGAAGCCTTCGCGGATGTTGCGCAGGTTCACCCGCGCATTGGAACACAGCATGCGCAACACGAGCGACTCGGCGGTCATTTCCAGACTGAACACGCCCACCGGCAGCTTGCTATGCAACACCACATGCTCGGCCACGTTCATGGCGAGCGAGGTTTTACCCATCGAAGGTCGCGCGGCGATGACGATCATTTCGCCGCCATGCAAACCGTCCGTCATGCGATCCAAATCCGCGAAGCCCGTGGCCAGCCCGCCCAGCACGCCCTGTCGGTTGAAATAATTTTCCACCGTCCCAATCGCCTTGTGCACGAGCGTCTTCACGGATTCCATGCCGCCCTCGGCCCGCGATTCGCTCATGCGCAAAATGTCGCGCTCCACTTCGTCCAGCAGGGCGTCCACTTCCCCGTCGTAATCGTAGACGCGCCCCACCACATCGGTGCAGGTGTGAATCATTCGTCGCAGCAGCGATTTCTCCAGCACGATGTCAATGTAGTAACTCAGGTTCGCGGCCGATGGTACGGCGTCCTGCAGCGCGTTCAAATAGGGGATGCCGCCGATGGGATCCAGCAATTGTTTGTCTTTGAGTCGTTGCTGAAGCGTGATGATATCAATCGCCTCGCGTTGGTCGTACATCTCGACAAGCGCGCTGTAAATTGTCTGGTGACGTAAGTCGTAAAAAACTTCCGGCCCGCTCTTGAGTTTCTCCACGCACAGCCCGAGGCAATCGTTCGGCGAAAGCAGCACACAGCCCAGCACCCCCTGCTCCGCTTCCAGCGCGTGCGGCGGCAAACGGTCAGCCCGCCCCGCGTCATGCGTGGAAACCTTGCGGCGCCGCGCCTTCTTCAAATCCGGCGCTGCCCCGGCACTTTCTGAAACGGAATCAATCATGCGCCCATAGCAGACTCAATTCGTGTGCGCCGCGCAAATTTATCTTCTGCACAATCTGTTGACCAGCGGGTGTGAGCAACTCCTTACCCGGCGACCTCATAACACGGCTGCCGAAATATCTTCAAACACTTCCCGCCCTTTCGTATCTATACCAATGTGCAACGAACACTTGCCCTTTTCCTCGCCGCGCTGATCGGCGCGCTTGCCCCGTCCGCCCAAGCGGCCCATACCCGCGCCTCACTGCTTTTGTCCGCCTCGTCCGCCCAGCCCGGCGACACCGTGCTGGCCGGGGTGCGACTGCAAATGGATCCCGGTTGGCACACTTACTGGAAGAACCCCGGCGA
>JANOHH010000444.1:0-8157 GCA_031406395.1 Verrucomicrobiota bacterium
GTCGAAGTGAATGCCGTGCGTGTCGCCGTAGCGCGCGGCGTCGAGCCAGTAGCGCCCGCGGTGCTCGCCCCACTGCGGCGACGAAAGCATTCGATCGACCAGCTTTTCATAAGCGTCGGGCGACGGATCATTCACAAACGCCGCGACGGTTTCCGGCGTCGGTGGCAATCCGGTCAGGTCCAGACTCACGCGGCGGGCGAGCGTGCGGCGGTCGGCTTCGGGCGCGGGTTTGAGTTTTTCCTGCTCCAGCCGGGCCAGGATGAAAGTGTCAATCGGGTTGCGCGCCCAGTCGGTTTTCTCAACCGAGGGAGCCGCCGGCCGCTGTGGGGCGATGAGCGACCATTGGACTTGATACTTGGCGCCTTCGGTCACCCAGCGTTTGAGCAGTGCTTTTTGGGCGGGTGTGATGATCTTGTGCGATTTCGCCGGCGGCATAAGATCGTCGCCTTCATCAAAAATGCGCCGGATGGCTTCGCTTTGGTCGGGCTGTCCGGGAACGATGGCGGGCGCGCCGGCTTCAGGTTTCGCGATGGCATCTTCGAACCGATCCAGCCGCAGTTTCGCTTTCCGCGCCGCGGAATCGGCCCCGTGGCAGGCGAAACAATTTTCGGAAAGTATGGGGCGGATGTCGCGGTTGTATTCGAGGGGTAGTGCGGCCGCTGCGGTTGGCATTTCGGCCATCCCGAGCAGGAGCCACGCAAGACTGTACACTGAAAACTTCGCGATCATGGAGTTGTTATGAGAACTTTTGGGAACAAAGTTCCGGCGTTAGACTCTTGGCAATGGCAGGATATTCACCGCCGGGAGTCGCCGGAGCAGTGGCGAACGCGGCCTGGTTGTCTCGCCGCTTGGTATCGGTGGCGATTTGCTTGTTCCGCGATGAATTGCTCATGAAATGTTTGTTGTTTATCCGGGTTGAAAATCTTAATGTCCGCTCTCGCTCTCTCCTCAACAGACCATGGTCACCTTACTGGACGCTTTCGGGTCCATTACCGTTGTGTAACGAGCGCCGTTGGAAGCATAGCACGTCTCCCACCGCCTACAAATCGCTTGACGGGTTGGCTTCGCTTGACGATTTGGCTTTGGACTTGAGTCATTTCCCGCGCAGTTCTTTGTCAGAGATTTCCCGAGTTTGCACTAATAGTAATAGCCAAGTTTCCTTGGTACACAAGAAAGCCTCGTTCGCTCCCCCAGCTTCGGATCAGAGCGGGCGAATCCAGACATTCCGGAAGCGCACCGGGTTGCCGTGGTCCTGGAGATAGAGTGGCCCCTTGGTGACGAGACCTTTGAGCGGGGCGGCGGCGGTGGCTTCCGCGCCGACCGGAATATGATCCTGAATGAGAACTCCGTTGTGGAGAACCGTGAATGCGCCCGGTTGGACCTTGCCATCCGCGAGCTGTTTTGGCGCATGAAAGATGATGTCGTAGGCCTGCCACTCGCCGGGTTTGCGGCACGCGTTGATCAGCGGTGCATTGTGTCCATAGAATGCCCCGCATTGACCGTTCGGATAGGTTTTGTTGCGGTAACAGTCGAGCACCTGGATTTCGTAGCGGCCCATCAGATACACGCCGCTATTGCCCCGACCCTGGCCCTCCCCTTTCACATCGGAGGGCGACGCCCATTCCACGTGCAACTGGCAATCGCCGAATTCTTCCTTGGAAAAAATGCCCCCCGGAGGAGTGCTCTCCATCGCGCCGTTCGCCAGTTTCCAGGTCGGCTCGGGGTTGCGTTCGCCGCGGAACTTGGAGAGATCCGTGCCAGCAAACAGCACGATGGCATCCGACGGCGGACCACCGACGGCACCGGGATCGACCACTGGCGGTTCCGGGTCTGGCTTGGGGGCGTCCGCCGCGATCAGACTGGCGATCAAGGTCGCGAGTGCCAGCCCCCCGAAGGCTGACACCATTGCGGGCTTATTTCTCCACCACAATGTTCTCATAAAAACGCCTTCCAATTTGCCGGAGTCCAGTCCGGCCCGTTGACGCTGGCAATAACCAAGATTGGCCTTCCGCAATTTCCAACGACTGTCCGCGCCACACCACAGGTGTGGCTTTGCTCCGCAGCGATGCTGATCGCCGAGTCATTCGCCTTACAATTTCCACCCGGCACGATATGCCGGATTGACGTAAGCATTTGCCGCGTCGTTATTCGTGAAACGCATCGCCTTGTCATTCCATTTGAGCGTCTCGCCTGGGAAACGAATGGCAATGAGACCGAGCAACGCCACTTGCGTGAGCGGCCCTCCGTAGCCGAAATTGGACCCGGCTTTGCGGCCCGTGCGAATGGCATCCGCCCAATCCCAGGCATGGCCTTTGACGCGCGCGATTTTTTGGGGCGGCGCATTTTTACCGGAGTGCTGTTCCATCAGGCCGTCCGGAACGAGATGGCAGCCGCCGCCCCCGTGCGAACCGTGGACGATCATGCCCTTCTCGCCAATCAGGATCGCTCCGGTGCCGGGAATTTTTTCATCCGCCGGAAAATCCTTGGGCTTGGGAATCGTGTTGTTGCCGTCATACCAGACCAGCTTGACCGGGCCGCGCCCCGGCTTGGCCGGAAACTCAAAGGTAAACTTGGCCGCGGGCGGATAGCAGAGCCCCTGCTTGGCGGGATCATAGTCGGTTACCTCTGCCTGGACACTGGTGGGCGCGTCAAGGTCCAGCGCCCAGAAGGCTGGATCCACGACGTGACAGATCCAATCGCCAATCGCGCCGCCCCCGAACGGCATCCACCCGCGCCAATTCCACGGCACCCAGAGTGGTGAGTAGGGTCGGAAGGCCGCCGGACCGATCCAGAGATCATAGTCGAGGCCCTTGGGCACCTCGTTGGCTTGGCTCAACTTTTCCAGGTTCGGGATCTGGCAGTACACGTTCTTGAACGCATCACAGCCGGCATGAACCGTGTGGACCTGGCCGAGCGCCCCCGCCCAAACCCACTCGCACACGCGGCGAATGGTATCGCTGGAATGGCCCTGATTGCCAAGCTGCGTGACCACCTTGTATTTGTCGGCGGCGGCCATGAGTTCACGAACTTCATGGACCGAATGGGCCAACGGCTTTTCGCAATAGACATGTTTGCCGCGGCGCATGGCTTCCATGGCAATGACCGCGTGGGTGTGATCCGGCGTGCCGATGACGACGCCGTCAATTTCCTTGCCCAGCTTGTCGAGCATCACGCGATAATCTGTGAAGCGTTTGGCCTTCGGATATTTGGCAAATTCCTTGGCCGCGTAGTTTTCATCCACGTCACACAACGCGACGATGTTGTCGCCCAGTCCCGCCACCTCATCCACGTCCGCCCCGCCCCGGCTGCCGATGCCGATGCCGGCCACGTTGAGCTTGTCGTTCTGCGAAATCCGTCGGCCGCCTCGGGTGACGCAGCCGGGAAGAATACTGAACAGGGCCACACTCACGCCGGCGCCATAGAGAAACTGTCGGCGGTTGAGTTTTCTGGAGGTGTATTTTTTCATAGCGGGCTTGGTTCGTCGTTTCCGTCTGTTGGTGAATTTATTTTTGCTGCTGGTGAGAGTCTAATTCCTCGTCGGATTTGGGCAAGCATCAACCGAAGCAGGCCAAAGGGTACCAACGGGCTTGAAGAACTGCCCATCGCCAATACCTTGTTGCGCGTTCACCGCCATTCGTGTCATCTATTCGTCGTTACCTCCGACGGCGACGCCATCGCCGCGACCCGTCGCGAAATCAAAAACCTCAACCCAGACATCTACCATGAACCCCACCAAAATGATTCTGCTCGCCGCCGCGCTCACCACCGGCACCACTCTCGCGGGCGATGCGCTCCAACCCGGCCTCGTCGGACGGTACTATCAAATGCCAGCCTCGCTGGATGATTTCCCCAACCTACCGGCGGGGCAGAAGCCGTCCGTCGAGCGGGTGGACAAGGAGGTCAATTTCGCCAGCACGCTGGAGGCGTTTCCGGGGACCAAGCTGGTGGACAATTTTTATGTGAACTGGACCGGCGTGCTCCGCATCCCGAAGGACGGCAAGTACACCTTTTACCTGGAGTCGGACGACGGCTCGCGGCTGTTCATTGATGGCAAAGAAGTCGTTGACCATGGCGGGACGCATGACATGACCGAAATGTCCGGCCGGGCCGAACTCAAAGCCGGAGACCATGAACTCAAGGTCGAGTTCTTCGACGCCGAAGAAGACGCGGGCTGCATCCTGTCCTGGGAAACTGCCGGTCAGGCGAAGGCCGTGGTCCCGGCCACTGTCCTCTTCCACAAGGCCGCCGGTGGTGAGCCGGGTCTTCTGGCGGAATACTACCGGACAGAGGATGGCACGGAGGATTTCCCCGATTTTCCCGCGAACAAGGCACCCGACCTCAAGCGGGTGGACAAAACCATCAATTTCGACAGCACCCAGGACAACTGGCCCGGCACCAAATTCCAGGACTTTTTCTACATCCGTTGGACCGGAATGATCCGCGTCCCCGCCGATGGGAAATACACCTTCTCCCTCGATTCGGATGACGGCTCACGATTGTTCATTGATGGCAAGCAGGTGGTGGACAATGGCGGAGTGCATGGCATGGAAGAAGTTTCCGGCAGCGTTCAACTGACCGCCGGGGATCACGCGCTCAAGGTCGAATTCTTTGAGAAAGACATTGATGCCGGCTGCAAGCTTTCTTGGAAGAGCGACAAGATCGAGAAGCAGGTTGTGCCCGCAGCGGTTTTGTTCCATTGACCTCTACAAAGCCAGGCGCTGGTCCGGGCTTCGCAAACAAGCCGCGGCGTTACGGGGAGCGGAAGGGCCGCTGGTGCTTGGGCCGCGGAATGCCGGTCAGACCGAACGAAGATACTCCGGATGCAATTGGGAGAGGTCAGACGCGGATGAATCTGGCCACGGCTTGCGACCGGGAATGCACGTGCAGCTTTTCGTACATGTTCCGGATATGCGCGTTCACCGTGGGCACGCTGATCTTCAGTTGCTCCGCGATCTCCTTGTAAAGATAACCGCGCGCCAGCAGCTCCAGGATTTCCTTTTCGCGCGGCGAGAGTTGCCCCTCGGTTTCCGTGGGCCGCTGCGGTTTCAGCTTGCGGAAAGACTGCACCACCTTGCGGGCGATGGCGCTGGTCATGGGCGAGCCACCGCTGCGGAGGTCGGCAATGGCGGCCAGCAACTCCGGCTCGCTGGTGCGCTTGAGCAGATAACCCGAGGCGCCCGCCGCCAGCGCGCTGAAAATTTTTTCCGCGTCTTCGTAAACTGTCAGCATCATGAACTAAGTTTGCGGCAATCGCTCCTTCAACTGCCGCACGCACTCGATGCCGTTCAGGCCCGGGAGATTGATGTCGGCCAGCACCACGCCGGGTTGGACGCCGGGAATCGCCGCGAGCGCACTTTCGGCATCCGGATATTCGCCGACGAGTTGGAGGTCGGGCGCGCGGCGCAGCCAGGTGGTGAAGATCCGCCGGAGCGGCGCGTCGTCTTCGATAATGGCGATGCGAACTGACATCAGCGGAAGACTAGTCGTTGGTTTGCGGAAGGCACCTCGTCAATTCTAACGATGGGTCGCACCGTCCGCCGGCAGCCGCGCCAGCAATCGGACCCGTGTCCCTTGGCCAGGCTCGCTGGCAATCTCCGTCTCGCCGCCGATTTCCGCGAGCCGGCTGCGGAGGTTTGCCAACCCGTGTCCGCTGCGCCCGGCCGGGCTGGCGGACGCCAACGCCGGTTCAAATCCTTTTCCGTCATCCCCGACCGACAGAATAAAACGCGTCGCCGTGACACTGAGGGTGATGCTCACTTCGCTCGCTCCGGAATGCCGGACCACATTGTTCAACGCTTCCTTGAAAGCCAGAAAGAGATTGTGCCGCACCTCGGCCGCAATGGGCTGGGCCGGCAGTTGCTCGGGCAGGTCGAGCCGGCAGCTGATCCCGGCGGCGGAGAGAAAGTCCTGCGCAAAGCGGCCCAGGTAGTTGGCGATGCTGTCCAGCGAATCATGGGCGGGGTCAACCGCCCAGACAATTTCCTCCAGCGAGCGGGTCATTGCCTGTGAGGTGCGACTGATCTGCTCCAGGTCCTCCGCCGCCGGGGTACCCGGCGCGACCGCGCCGCGCACCGACTGGCTGAGCAGGACCACCCGGGTGAGGCTCGTGCCGAGATCATCGTGGATGTCCCGCGCGATACGGGTGCGTTCGCGCTCGAGCACCCGCTGCTGTTCGAGCCGCTCGAATTGCCGCTGCATGCGCCGCCGGGTGAGAGCCTGCGCGACGGCCGCGACCACGGCGGCAAAGCCCACGCCGCCCAGCGTGAGAAACGGAGCTGTCTTCCAAAACACTTGCGGGATGGCGAACGCGAGCGCGGCTTCGTGACCCGTGGGCTGGCCGGTGGGAGAGAAGGCCACCACGCGAAACACGTAGTTCCCCGGCGGCAGGTAGGGATAGCTGGCGGAATGGCCGCCCGCCGCGCCGACGGTGAACAATTCCTTCCATTCGACCACCAGCGGGCTTACGGCTTTCGTCCGCCCGGCCAGCAGCAGGTCGCCGCGCCATTCGGCGCCGCTGCGCGGATTGTCGTCCTCCAACGCCAGCACGCGGCCCTGGTCGTTGTCCGGAAGTGTCAGGACCCGGGCAATGTTGCGGCCCAACCCACTGCGCGTCCAACCGCTGGGCCGCGCGTCCGGTTGGTCAAGCGCTTCGCCCTCGTCAAAAGCAGAATTGGGCCAGAGATTTTGAGCCACACCGTTTGCGTTCGTTGTCCACATCCGACAATCATCAATCATTGCTACGCCCACGGTGGGATGACTGGCGCCGTCGCGGGTGTCCCAAGCGCCTGAACTGAAGATGACGCGCAGGGACTCGACCCCTGGCGGGAGGTCAACGACTTCCCGGCGCGCAGTGAACCGCGATTGCGCCACGGTGTTGCTCCAGCCCTCGCTCTCGCCGCGCATCGGCGATTCGAACAGCCCCAGCACTTCCCCCGCCGCGTTGAACAAAATCAAGCTGAGTCGCATCTCTCCCCCCGCTTCGCGCCACGCGGAGTCGAAGCCCTCGAGCCGATAGCGCAGCCGGAGTGGCGGGCCCTCGGCCTCCGGGGGGCCGAAGCGGAAGATCATTTGATGCGGGCCCGGCGAAAGGCGGAGTTGGGCCGCCCCCCCGTCAATCGCGCCGGGCAATGGGTCTTCGCGTCCGTCCACGTCAAGCCCTTCAATGACCAGGGGACTTTGCGCCGCCTTGGCGCCGGGAACGCTGAGCAGGGCGAGGAGCAAAACCACCCCGCGCACGCGACGAAAAAACTCCGCGGCGAGGAGCCGGCGGGGCGAGGATTTGTGGCGGAGCATGGTGCGGACACTAACACGCGCGCCGGCGGAATTGCGAATCAAAAGCAGAAAAACCATGCGAATGCCGACTTGCCGGCCAGCGCGCGGCCGCCGCCGGCGCCTCGTTAGTTTTAACGAGGTGACAACGCTCCGAATTCCTGTTGAATGCTACTCATAGTGGCCAACAAAACCAAAAACCAACCAAGTCTATGAAACGTTCCAAAACAATGATTCGTTCCCTCCTCACTGCGGGTCTGTTGTGGCAGGTCTCCACGATCTACGCAGCGACTCAAGTTACCGTGAACAGCACCGCCAACACGGACGTCTCCGACTCAGTGGTGACGCTGACGGAGGCGATCGGGATCGTGAATGGCGGCTTCCGCGCGCTCACCTCGGCGGAGAGCGCCCAAGTGGTAACGATTGGGGGAGCCATCAACCGCATTAACTTCAACATTACCGGGGCGGGTCCGCACTTCATCACTACGCCGGATACGACCACTTCGGGCGCGTTGTTTCCCTTGATTTCCGCCTCGGATCTCGTCGTGGACGGCTATTCGCAGCCGGAGTCCAGCCCAAACACCAACCCGATCCTCGCGGCGAACAATGCGGTCATCAAGATCGTGATTGATACCCAAACCTCGGATAACCCCGATGGCGAACCGGCCTTTGGGGCCCTTGGCAACAATGTGAACTTTCGCGGCATGAGCTTTTTGGGGGGTGCAGACTGCATCGATTTCGGCACCCCAGACTCGGCCACCTATCCAAACAACGTGGGTGGAGGCATTCAGGGTTGCTGGATCGGTGTTGCCCCGGACCGCACCACAGTCGCCGGTCCGGCGATCGGCACTTATCTCTATCAGTCGGGCGGCTTCCAGGTGATCGGCA
>JANOHH010000049.1:0-4430 GCA_031406395.1 Verrucomicrobiota bacterium
GAAGCGCCATGGCTCCTGCGAAATGCGCATCACGGGACTCTCCGCCGCAGGGCGTCCGTCGATCACCACCTTGAAGACCACGTGCGGATACATCGCCCGCTCACGGCCCATGTCGTTCTTCAGCAGGCCCTCATCCACCCCCACCCGGGCAACGAAACGTTCGAATTCCGGCTTCACCACGTAAATCATGTGGGAGGGAGCGCGCAGTCCCATTCCTTTCTTGTAGTTCACCTCACGGAGGCGCAGGGAGCCGCCATGATAAGCGCCATCAGGCCGCGGGTCCGGCCGGGACGACTCCGCATACCACTCGCTCCAAATCGCCATGTTCATCTTGAGCGGCTTGAGGTCGGAAATGGAGATGTCCGGCAGCAGTGGTTTCGGGGCCATGCGGACGAAATAGCCTTCGCTTTCCAGGCCGGTCCTGCGTCCGTCGCGAAACGGTGCGCAGCGCAGCGTCGTGGTGTCGTTCAAGGTCACCGGACGCGCATAAAGCGCCGACTGAGCCGTAGGATCGGTGCCGTCCAAGGTGAAGTGGAGTTCCGCACCCGGTTGGCGCGGGATGGACAGGCTGACAGTGAGGGTGGTGTCGAAGAACTTGGGCCGCAGTTTGAATCCCCAAGGGACGAGGATCGGTGCGTCCACCAATGCCTGTCCGTCCCAGCAACCGGCCTTGCTCAGTTCCTCGATCAGATGAATGGACGGGCCAATGTGCTTCTCGATGTATTCGACCGACTTTTCGGTGGCATGGTCGGCCGACCCCGGGGCGGTGAACTCGCTGTGCGCCTCGGTGATGTCGCGGGCGACCATCGCGTGGTAGCCGTGCCGGATCATGGCCAGCATGGCCTCCTGCTTTTGCAGCAGACACATGTTGGCCGCGCCGCCGCAGTAGATGAGGTGCTTGATCCCCCGGGCCACGCAGAGGTTATTCAACTCGTGCGGGCCACTGGAAACGAAATCCGTCGCCGCAATGAGCAGCCGCGGATCTTCACGGGTCCATCCATAGTTAGCGAGGCACGGGTAGGGGCCGCCGCACATGCAGCCGCCGCTAAAGCCAAGGCCCCAGGGCGCGGGCGGGTTGAAGTCGCTCGGTTTGGGTAGCGGCTGCGGTGCAAGCCCGGCCATGGCCTCGCGCTGCGGCGTGCCTGCATGGCCGCCGGAACAATCCGTGGGCGCGTGGACCACGGTGATGCCCAGCTTGCGCGCTTCCACCAAGGCCTGGTTCATCCGCGGAATCATCACCCCGGCACGGCCCACCCACGTGGCGCACCAGTGATAGTTCCAGAAATCGATCATCACGATGGCGACTTTGTCGCTGGAAACGGTTTCCTGAGTCGTGGCGATCACGCCGGTTTTGGGATCGCGCCGTTGCAGTTCCAGGGTGAGCGTCCTGGGCTGGGCCGGCATTTCGGCAACGCCAGCGCCCGTCAAGGAGCTTGTCAGGCTTAGCAGGGGCAGGAGGAGTATCAGGTTCTTCATAGCAGCTTTTACCCCGCTTGGGGCGGGGCTGATTATGGAAGAAACTTTCCTGGGGTTGCGCGACCGCACATAATTGGTGGTTGTTTCGGCGAGCTATGACCGGTTTTCCAATGGTGCCTGCGTGCCCGTACAGGAGCTTGGTTCCAAGATTCTCGGCTGATCCATTAGTGAAGTTCCGCGGGCTCTGGTAAGCCCGCGGAACTATCCTGTTTAAGAGATTGCAGTTTTTCATGCCACTCTTGGGCCGAAACCACAACCCCACGAACATGAAAAGCAAAACTCCAAAATCCAAAAAGAAAAAGCAAAAAATATCCGTTGAGCAAGGCTGGGAGGCGATCAATCCGCATGCCGCCGGCATTGATATCGGCGCCAAAGAACACTTTGCCTGTGTGCCTGCGAACGCGACGCCCAAGAACGTTCGCAGTTTCGGCACCTTTACGGCCGATCTGACCGCGTTGGCCGATTGGTTCAAGGCATGCGGGGTCACCAGCGTCGCGATGGAGGCGACGGGGGTTTACTGGATTCCGGTCTTCCAAATCCTGGAAGAGCGGGGCTTGGCGGTGATCCTCGTCAACGCGCGGCAGACCAAAAATGTGGCGGGCCGCAAGAGCGATGTGCAGGACTGCCAGTGGATTCAGCGGCTGCATACCTATGGGTTACTCCAAGGTTCTTTTCGTCCCGCGGACCCCTATTGCGTCTTGCGGACCTACCTGCGGTATCGCGATGAACTGGTCAGTGCGCGCAGCACCCAGTGCCAGCATATGCAGAAGGCGCTCCAGCAAATGAACCTGCAGCTGGTCCAAGTGTTGAGCGACATAACGGGGGTCAGCGGCGTGGCCATCCTCCAGGCGATTCTGAGGGGGGAGCGCGATCCGGCGAAGCTGGCGGGCCTGGTCGATCGCCGTGTGCGCGCGACGCCGCTCCAGATACAAAAGGCGTTAGAGGGTGACTACCGGGAGGAGCATCTCTTTGTGCTCCAGCAAGCTTTTTCGCTGTATGGCACCTATGAGGAAAAGCTCAACGCTTGCGACGAGCAGATCGTGCGCGAAACCGCCACGCTGTCCGACAAGGTGGATCCGCAGCTCAGGCCACTGCCGCCCCGCAAAGAGGGCCGGCCCGCCAGCAAGGACAAAATGCAAGGTCAGGATATGCGCGCGGTGCTGTATCGGAAGTTCGGAGCCGACCTAACCGCGATTGAGGGAATTGGCGTGACGACGGCTTTGGTCATGCTAACGGAGGTGGGGCCCAATGTGACCGGCTTCAAAACCGAAAAGCATTTTTGCTCGTGGCTGGGGCTTTGCCCAGACAACCGGATCAGCGGGGGCAAGGTTTTGAGTAGCCACACCCGCCGGGTCATCAACCGAGCCTCCGATGCCTTGCGCATGGCCGCCGTCACCTTGGAACGAAGCCAATCCGCGCTGGGCGGATTTTATCGCCGGATGAAAGGTTGGCTCGGAGCGGCGGAAGCGATCACAGCGACCGCACACAAGCTCGCCCGGATCATTTACCGTCTGATCAAGCACGGCGAGGCTTACGTTCGCCAAGGCATGGAAGACTATGAGAAAAAATTCCAGGAACGCAAACTGCACGCATTGAGGAAAACCGCCATCAGTATGGGATTCAACCTGATTGCAAAACAAGAACTTGCGTCACCAGTTTCTTAAGAGTGAAAGAGGGGGATCTCATTGGAAGGTGTGCCCATCATCGAGGGGGTTCTGAACGGCCCTCCCTGAACCGGCGCAGAACTTCGTCGCCAGCCAGGGCGCGCGGCAGCACGCGAACGTCGTCCATCCAGCCACTCAGAGGACGGCCATGCTGCCTCAGAGACGGGGCGGGCAAGCCCGCGTCGACCGCGAGATAATCGAAGCCGCAACTGGCTGTGCCCCGCTGCTCCCCGGTCAGGTAAGCTGTGGCCTGGCGGTCCGGCGTGAACACAACTGCGAAGTGCAGCCACCGTCGTGCGCACAAGCCGTTCGTGATGAGCCCCTGCCATTTCTTCCCATCCCAGACTTCCAACCGAGCGTCGCCGCCGAGGTCATTGGAAAAACGCACTTCGATGACGCCGTTTTTCGGCTCGATGTCGGCAGGACAGATCATTGGGCGGAGAGCACTTCGTCCGGGAGCATCCGTTCGCGCCAGACTTGGAAGTGACGCGGAATCGTGCTGGTGGCCGTCACGTCCCAAAACGAGGTTTTCATCTGCCGCAATGCGAGCACCGAAAGCACCTCGCCTTGAATCCAACCCGTCTCCATGGAGTAAAGGCTCCAGCCGACGTCCGCATCGCTGCCCCAGTATTCCCAGCGGCGATAGTCGAACCCGCGAAACCAGCCACCGTCGAGCTGAGGCTGGGCGTCGCTCTTCACCTGCACCCGGCAGAAGAAGCGCACGAGCTTTTCTTCCGCCTCGCGATAGGGCGCCTCGCCGGTGGCGGCGGCCGCTTCGTGCAGGCCCACGAGGGCGAAATTCACGGTGTAGAGTAGGTCGGCGTTCGGGTCGCCGTCGGCTTGAATGAGGGTAGTCTCCCCTGTGCCATAAGCTTCGTTAGAGGCCGGCCCCTGTTTGATCTTGGTGAGAATAGCTCCGGAGGAGTCCATGTCGCCCGTGAGATCCGTTGCCACGCGCCGCAACCATTCGCGGTGTTCCGGTGTGTCCTCCACCCGGACCAGCCAGGCCAGCGGCAACAGCATGCGAGCCCGCTCCTGGTTGAACTGATCGTTGGTCGCCGACCAGCCTTGCGGATAGACCTCCATCATCCGCCGGATGCCCTTCGATGCACGCGTCCGGAATAGGGAAGATCCGGTGGCCTTTGCGCCCCAGAGAAGACACGCCTGCATATACGACTGATAGTGCGGTGAGAGGTCTTCGGAGTTTCCTGTAAAGCGACGCTCCCATCCATCACGGGCCAGGGCCGACATTTCGATATGCGGAACGGCAAAGCCCTTGCGCCCGGTCAG
>JANOHH010000454.1:0-2116 GCA_031406395.1 Verrucomicrobiota bacterium
ATGAGCGTGCCGACCATCGCGCCGTCGAACGCCGGGATGGTTCAATCGGGCGGAATGAAATGGTTGATCTTCGTGATTGTCCTGGCAGCGGGCGGGGGCGGGGCATATTGGTATTCCAAGAATCGAAGCACGGCGGCGCCGGAATTTCAGACCACCAAAGTCGGGCGCGGGGACTTGACGCAGGCGGTTACCGCCACCGGCCAACTGGCGCCCGTGCTCAACGTGCAGGTCGGCAGCCAGATTTCCGGTATTATTCAAAAGCTGAACGCGGACTTCAACACGCAGGTAAAGGCTGGGCAGGTGGTCGCACAACTGGATTCCGCCACGTATCAGGCGAACGTAAGTTCCGCCGAGGGTGAGCTGGCGAATGCGAACGCCGGATTGGAACTCGCCCAAATCAACGCCCGCCGTGCCGAGGAACTCATCAAGGATAAACTGATTTCTCAGTCCGAACGGGACCAGACGATCGCCAGCCTGCATCAAGCCGAGGCCCAGGTGAAAATCCGCACCGCCTCCCTCGAACGCGCCAAGGTGGACCTGGCGCGCTGCACGATTTATTCGCCGGTGGATGGCATCGTGATTTCCCGCAACGTGGACGTGGGCCAGACGGTGGCCGCCAGCATGAGCGCGCCGGTGCTGTTCCTGATCGCGAACGACCTGGCGAAAATGCAGATCGACGCCAACGTGTCCGAAGCGGACGTGGGCGGCGTGGAGGTCGGGCAGGAAGTGGATTTCACGGTGGATGCGTTTCCGTATCGCACCTTCCATGGCAAGGTCATTCAAGTGCGCAACTCGCCGACCACGGTGCAAAATGTGGTGACTTACGATGCCGTAATCGAAGTCTCCAATCCGGACTTGAAACTGAAACCCGGCATGACCGCGAATGTTTCCATCGTGGTCGCGCGGCGGGAAAATGTTTTGCGAATTCCCAACTCGGTGCTGCGATTTCGTCCACCAGACAATTTGACCAGTGAAAAACGCACGAACACGGCACCGACGGTTGCGGCGCAGGCCACGGTTGCGGGCGCCGGTGGTCCGGGTGGTCGGGGCGATGGCGAACGGCGGGGCGGACGAGGCGGTCCGGGCGGCCCAGGCGGCGGCAACCGGAGTGGTCAGCCGCGCGCGGAGCGGCAACCTTTGCGCACGGTTTTCACTCTTACGAGCAACGAAGTGGGCAAAGCCTCCGGCACCGAACCGGTTTTGAAGCCCGTGCAGGTCAAACTCGGCATCAACGACGGCGTGATGACCGAAGTGCTCGAGGGTCTAACCGAGGGCGACCAGATTGTCATCAGCATGACGACGGGCACCAACGCGCCGGCGAGCAATCCCAGCAATCCTTTTGGTGGCGGCTTCCCGCGCCGTTAATCCGGAGCCAATGAACGCCGTCATCCAACTGGAAGATATTCACAAGACCTACCACACGGGTGAGGTGGATGTGCGCGCCGTCCGCGGCGTATCGTTGACGGTTCAGCCCGGCGAATTCGTTGCCATCATGGGCGCCAGTGGTTCGGGCAAATCCACCTTGATGAACATAATCGGTTGTCTCGACCGTGCCACAGCGGGGCGGTTTCGCCTCGACGGCGTCGATGTCTCCAGCTTGAACCGCGACGAGCTTGCAGACATTCGGAATCAAAAAATCGGCTTCATCTTTCAGGGCTTCAATTTGCTGGCGCGCACCGCGGCGGTGGAGAACGTCGAACTGCCCATGCTCTACCGGCGAGCCAATCTGGCCGGGCGCGAGCGCCGGGAGCAGGCCTTGCAGGCATTGGCAACCGTCGGACTGGGCGATCGCGCGGACCATTTGCCCAGCCAACTTTCCGGTGGCCAACAACAGCGCGTGGCCATCGCCCGGGCGCTGGTGAATCAGCCCGCCCTGCTGCTCGCCGATGAACCGACCGGCAATCTGGATACGCAAACGAGCATCGAGATCATGGGCGTTTTCCAGAAACTCAACGACGCCGGCATCACGGTCATCATGATCACGCACGAGCTCGACATCGCGCATTACACCAAACGGACGGTGGTCTTGCGCGACGGTTTCCGGTTTTTTTACTTCATTCTCCTTACCAGCATCCTTATTCATTCTTAGATCATCCGGGTTTCCTTTTTTTGGAAC